>JBMYUK010000028.1:0-13287 GCA_049605275.1 Phycisphaeraceae bacterium | reverse complement strand
GACAAGCAGGTCCTCTGCATCACGCACCTGCCGCAGATCGCCGCCTTCGCCGACCGCCACTTCCACATCGTCAAAGAAGTCATCGGCACCGGCAAAGCCAAGCGAACCGACACCACCGTGCAAACCCTCACGGGCAAAGAACGCATCAACGAACTCGCCGAAATGCTCGCAGGCACCGGCGCAACGACGACCAGCAGACGCCAGGCAAAAGAACTCATCGCCGCAGCCGCGTAGCTCGATCGCTAGGACAGGCATTCCTGCCTGTCATTCGGAAAAGCCGCATCGAGATCTCATCAGACCTTTGGACTATCGACAGGCAGGAATGCCTGTCCTACCCGATGTATGCGTTCAGCTCTGCCCGATGCTCACCGGCACGGGCTGGGGCCGCGGCGCGGCGTTCGGCTCGACGACGAGATTCAGCGGCATCCGCTTGCCGTCCGGGCCCTTGGGGATGTTGTCTTCGTCGATGAGGCGCTGGATGGCCATGACACCTTCGATGAGCGTCTCGGGGCGCGGCGGGCAGCCGGGCACGTAGACGTCCACGGGGATGAACTGGTCGATGCCCTGCACCACGGCGTAGGTGTCGAACACGCCCCCGGTCGACGCGCACGCGCCCATCGAGATCACCCACTTGGGCTCGGTCATCTGCTGGTAGATCCGCTGGAGCACGGGCAGCATCTTCACGCTGATCCGCCCGGCCACGAGCATCAGGTCCGCCTGACGCGGGCTGAATCGCATCACCTCGGCCCCGAAACGCGCGAGGTCGTAACGCGACGACGCCGTCGCCATCAGCTCGATCCCGCAGCACGCGGTCGCGAACGGCATCGGCCAGACGGACGACCGCCGGGCCCAGTTGATGACCTTCTGCAACTGCGTCGTCATGATGCCGTCGGTCGGCAGCGCGGATTCGATTCCCATGACCAAACTCCTTTTCGGGGATAACGAATAGTAGCGTGACCCGACGGGCTTGTCCCGCCGACCACCGCGAGCGATACGATTTCGGGTTCGATCCACTCGCCCGCGTCTTCGGGTTTATCGGCGGATCGAGCCCACCGGCTCGCGGATGCTGCATTACACTCCGGCGATGGCCGAAGTCCCGCCGCCGCCGGTGCCCACGCAGCTGATCGTCTTCGCCGACGACTGGGGCCGACACCCCTCGTCCAGCCAGCACCTGATCCGCGAACTCTTGCCGCAGTACAGCGTGCTGTGGGTGAACACGGTGGGGACGCGCAAACCCAGAATCAGCGATTTAACCAGGCTCTGGGAGCGTTTGCCCAAGCGCAAAAGCGCTTTAGAGCGAGCGTTTGATCGCATCGTTGAACATCATGCTGCCGAACATAAGGACCAATTCACCGTCATCTCGCCGTTGATGTATCCCGGCTTCAGAACCCAGTGGCAGCGTCGCTTCAACACGGGCCGTCTTGCCAAAGCGATCCATGCACATACACGGCCGGACCATCGCAGGGTGGTCATCACAACGCTGCCGATCACCGCAAATCTGGTGGGCTGCATCGATGCAGATCGTTGGCTGTACTACTGCGTGGACGACTACAGCACTTGGCCGGGCACCGATCAAGCGATCATGGCCGAGATGGAGGCCACGCTCGTCGAACGCGTCGATGCTTTGGTTTCAGCCAGCGGAGTGCTGCGGGATCGCTTGCGTGGCTTCGCCTGCCGTGACGAGCCGAAGACCCTGACGCACGGCGTCAATCTTGAGTTGTGGGACGGCCGCCTTCGTACGCAGTGGAATGAAGCGTTGAACCCCAACGACCCATTGGACGAGCCGTTTTGGTGGTACGAATCGCCGGATTGGACCGAGGCGTGGAGCGGTCAATCCGTCGTCCTGTTCTGGGGCCTGATCGATGCTCGATTAGACGTGAACTGGTTGGCACGACTCAAAGAATGCGATGCAGTGGATCGGATCGCGCTGGTGGGCCCGAGCAACGCGCCGCCCGAACAGCTGCGATCGTGGGCCGACCTTCCCGGCAAGGTAGACCATAAGCGGCTTCCCGTGATCGCCACGGCATCGAGTGTCCTCATCATGCCCTACATCGATGCGGCGGTGACCCGCGCGATGCAGCCGCTCAAGCTCAAGGAGTACCTGGCGACGATGAAGCCGGTGGTCGTCCGCGACCTGCCATCGACCCGGCAGTGGGCCGACTGCTGCGATCTGGCATCAACCCCCGAGGCCTTCGTGCGTCTCGTCAAGGAGCGCATCCGCACGGGCACGCCGCGCGACCAACTCGAGGCCCGCAAGCGCCGACTGGCCGATGAATCGTGGTCGAGTAAGGCCGCGCAACTCGCCGCCATCATCAACGAAGGCGCCTAGCTCGCGGGCGTCCCGCACGCGCACCTTGCGTCCCGACACGCCAGCCGAAGTTCCGGATAACCGCACGCTGATCCGCGTTCTCCGGGGCCTTCACAACCCGATCGACCGATACAAGCTCCATGCTCCAAGCCCTCGCTCGCTTTGCCGGGGTCGTCCGCTCGCTGCCGCTGCGACTGCGCTTTGCGGTGTTGTCGAAATGGGTCGGGCGCGACCGAGCCATGAGCCTCACCAGCGAACGCGCCGCGTCGCTGCCCGGCGTCCTCGGCCTGTCGACGCGCCAAGCCTTCTACCGCCGCACGCTCGACCGCTGCGGCGTCGGCGTTCACTTCGGCTACCAGACGCTCTTCAGTAAGCACGACGCGCGCATCGGCGATCGCGTCTACCTCGGGCGATTCTGCACCGTCGGCCGCGTCGCGATCGGAGACGACACCCGCGTCGCCGACGGCGTTCAACTCCTCTCCGGCCGACACCATCACGGCTCACGAGCCCTCGGGGTCACCGCACAAGAAACGCAACACGACGCGATCCGCATCGGCCGGGGCGCGTGGATCGGCGCGAACGCGGTCGTCATGGCCGACGTCGGCGATCGCGTCATCGTCGCGGCCGGCGCGGTCGTCACGCGACCCGTTCCGGCCGGGGGCGTCGTCGGCGGCGTACCCGCGAAACCGCTTTCGACCGCGACGCAGCCGACCCACCCGAGGCGGGCCGCTTGATCCGACACGTCCACCAACCCGACGATGCGCAGCGCGCCGCCATCCGCGAATTGCTGCACCACGCCGATCAGCAGCAGCGCGCCTGCGGCGAGCACGACCCGGCCTGGCTCGACATCCTCCGCGACGCGCTCAGGCACGACACCTCCGTCCTCATGGACTGGCACGGCAAACGACTCGCCGGCGTCCTGCCCCTCGCGCTCACCCGCAGCCCGCTCTTCGGCAAGCACCTCGTCAGCCTGCCTTACCTCAACCGCGCCGGGCTCTTGACCGACGACGCCGAGTCCGGACACGCGCTCATCGACTTCGCGGCCCGGCTCGCCGAGCAACACGACGCCCGCTATCTCGAACTGCGTCACCACGGCCGCGCGTTCGACTCGGATCGCTTCACGCACTGCCGCGACGAAAAAGTCCGCATGGTGCTCGACCTGCCGACCAGCGAAGACGCGCTCTGGTCCGCGCTCAAGGCGAAGGTCCGCAACCAAGTCCGCAAGGGCGAGCAGGCCGGCCTATCCATCCGCTTCGGCGGCGACGAACTGGTCGCGGGGTTCTACAACGTCTTCGCGACGAACATGCGCGACCTCGGCACGCCGGTGTACCCGCGCCGCCTCTTCAGCGCGATCCTGCACAACCTCGGCGAGCGGGCGGAGATCGCGCTCGTCACCGAGGAATCGATCCCCATCGCGGGCGCGATCCTTGTGTACGACCGCGTCGGCGGATCGGCGATGAGCCAGGTGCCCTCGGCCAGCTGCCTGCGCCAGTTCAACCCGATCTGCGCGAACATGTGGATGTACCACAAGCTGCTCGAGCGCGCGATCGCACGGGGCGCGTCGGCCTTCGACTTCGGCCGATCGAGCGAGGGCTCGGGCACCTATCGATTCAAGAAGCAGTGGGGCGCCGAGCCGCGCCCGACGCCGTGGCAGGTCGTGCTGCGCAAGGGCTCGCTGGACGACACCCGCCCCGACAACCCGCGCTATCTGCGCCGCATCGAGCAGTGGCAGAAGCTGCCGGTCTGGGTCACCAAAGCCATCGGTCCGACGATCGTCAGGGGGATTCCTTGAGAAACGCAGAAGTTCAGCAAAGCAAAAGAGCAGGAAATCTTGCTTGCGAAGCGTTTTCTGATTTCTTGCTTTTCAACTCTGCTGCGTTTACTCCCCTTCCTCCGGCATCAGCGGGGCCGAAGGCGGCTGGTAGATCAGCGGAATGATGAGGGTGAAGGTCGCGCCCTCGCCGGTGTTGCTTTGCAGTTCAATCGTGCCGCCGAGCAGCTGAGCCAGCTCCTTACTGATGGTCAGGCCCAGTCCCGTGCCGCCGTGCTGCCGCGTCGCCGAGGCATCGACCTGCGAGAACTTTTCGAAGACGCGCTCGTGATCTTCGGGCGCGATGCCCGGGCCTTCGTCCTTCACCGAGAGGCGCAGCCGGGCGACGCCGCGCTCGCTCGGCTGCTCGTCCACCTCGGCAGCGAGCGTGACCGTCCCGCCCTCGGGGCTGAACTTGATCGCGTTCGAGAGAAAATTAAACAGAATCTGCTGCAGCTTGCCCGCGTCGGTTTCGGCGGGCGGCAGGTTCGGCTGCGCCTTGATCTTAATCGTCACGTCCTGCTTCTCGGCCTGCGGGCGGATGAGATTCGCCAGGCCCTCGGCCGTGTCTTTGATCGACACCGTCGCGAGGCGCAACTCCGCGCGGCCGGCTTCGATCTTCGCGAGGTCCAAGAGGTCGTTGATCAGTTCCAGCAGGCGGCGGCTCGACAGGATGATGTTCGAGGCGTAACGCGTCTGCTTCTCGGCCTGCGCGCTTTCGCCGGCTTCGAGCGTCTCCTGCAGCACCTCCGCGAAACCGATGATCGAGTTCAGCGGCGTGCGCAACTCGTGGGAGACGTTCGCGAGAAACTCGCCCTTGATCTGATCGGCCTCGTAGAGCGCGACGTTCGACTCGGCCAGCTCGCCGAGCTTGAGGTCCAGCGATTTGTTCGCGCTGGTCAGGCGGTCTTGGGTCGATCGCACGGTGTCGAGCATCGCGTTGAACATGTCCGAAAGCTGCTCGAACTCGTCGCCGGTGTTGATGTCGCTTCGGATATTCAAGTCGCCGCCGGAGACCTTCTCGGCGTAGCCGCGCAGCACGCGCACCGGCGAGAGGATCAGACGGGTCGTGATGAACCAGAACGCGGCGACGGCGAAAAGCCCGGCGGTCAAGCCCGCGGCGAACAAATAAATATAGTTAAGTGTGCGTTGGTTACTCGCCTGAGTATCGACGACTTGAACGAGGATGAGCTTCTCGATCGGGTCGAGCGTCGGCTCGTCGGTGAGCTGCGTAACCGGGTCGCGGTCGCCCATGTCGGTGAGCCGCACCGCGCGGGCGTAGCGGTACGTGCGGATGCCGTCCATGCGTTCGCCGGGCGAAAAGTATTCGCTCGCGTCTTCGGCGCTGGCGAATCGGGCGAACGCGTTTTTGAGGAACGGGTCGTCTTCGCTTCGCGCCTCGGCGTCGCGCACGGCGAGCACCTCGATCCGCATGCCGGGGTCGATGTCCGGGTTGCCGCGCGATTCGGCAGCCGACGACGGATCGACCAACTCGATTCGGCCGCTGACCCACAGCGCCGCGAGGTCGCGTGCGCGCTGCTCGGGCGCTTGCTCGGCAAGGCTCTCCATGCGCATCGCCACGACGGACAGCGCGGCGGCGACGATGAGTACGACGCCGAGGCCGAACAGCAGTTGGCACTTGTTGGCCAGGCTGATGCGGATGCGTTTGAGCATGCGAACAGTTTAGAGCGGTCGCGCTCGGGGCGGGCGCGTCGCGAGCGACTTAGCCGGGCGGCAGATCGCCGGGGTCGATCGCGTCGTCGTCGCCGGGCATCTCGGTGATGCGGACGAGCCCGCTCTTCATGGAGCGTCGCGTGCCGTCGCCGCTGTACCCGCGAGGCATGGCGATGACGCCGGTGCGCGCCAGTTCGATAAGGCCGAAGGGCTTGACCTGCTCGACGAAGGCTTCGAGTTTTTCTTCCGCGCCGCCGAGTTCGAGCATCATCTGATCGGCGGAGAGATCGACGACGTTGGCGCGGAAGATCTCGGCGACCTGCATGACGGCCGTGCGATGCGCGGTGGGGTTGTCGCCGTCGCGGGTGTTGACCTGCACGATGACGAGGTCGCGCTCGACGAAGGGCACGTCCTGATAGTCGACGACTTTGACCACGGGGACGAGCTTCTGAAGCTGCTTGCGCACCTGCTCGAGGACAGCATCGTCGCCGATGACCACGATCGTCATCCGCGAAAGCTCGGGGTTCTCGGTTCGGCCGACCACGAGCGAGTCGATATTGAATCCGCGGGCGGCGAACATGCCGGCGACCTGGGCGAGGACGCCGGGCTCGTTGGTGACCAGAGCGGCGATGACGTGCCGCATGACGCTAGTGGTTTGGGCTTGCATGGCGGCATGATACCGGGTCGTCGGCCGACCGGTCGCGAAAGCGGTGAGGCGCCTGCGGGCCGCTGGGAAACGGCTTCGTCGTCCGCGTGAAGAACATGTGGATATCCCCTAAACCCGCGGGCGAAACACTCACGCTATCAAAATGAATCAGATCACGCGAGCTAAAGATAAAATCGAATATGCGGTTAATAACTGATAAAATTGAACTTAGAGCACAATCGCTTCGATACTGATCTCCGCGAAAGCTATCGTTTCGGACGTTTTGCGATCGCCATGCCACGTCGTCGCCACGAGTCGATTGTGGATGAATGGCTCGTTCAATACCGCCGGAACTACCGAAAAAGATGATTTTACAGGTCTCGACTTGCCCCAGGCGTTAGTACACACACCAGAAGTCGAAAGTAGCCGGCGGCCTACGGACGCCGGTCAAGAGAACAAGCTGCGGGTCGCAACAAGCACCTGCATTCGCGTCCGGAGCCCGTAGGTCTCCGACTATTGGAAGGTAATTCTAGTACACGCTCTTAGTGCACGAATCGCATGCGGCCGAAATCCGGGAAGATGCCCTTGGCTTGCGGCGAGTCGCCGTGCGGCGCGGGGTAATAGACCATGAACGCCCGGCCGACCAGCAGGCTGCGCGGCACGAGGCCCGCCCGCTCGTCGCCGTCGAAGTAGCGCCGCTGCACCCACGGGTTGACGTCGTACCAATCGCGGCCGTCCTTGCTCGCCGGCTGGTTGTCACCGAGGCAAAACAGCTCGGCGTCGTAATCGCGCGTCTGCGTTCGGAGGTCGAGGGGGTTGGGCCCGACTTCGAGCCTTCCGTCGATGCGCTTGGCCTGGGCGCGTGCGAAGCCGGAGTCGGAGTAGCCGCTGGGGTCGTAGTAGAGATCGCGGTCCAGCTCGACGCGACGCAACTCGACCGGCCCGTCGGAGGTCACCGCGATCGTCACTTTGGGCAGGCGCGGCTGCGGCAGGCGCTCAGCGAGTTGCTGCCAGGTCAGATCGAAGCGCGCGATGATCCGTCGCTCGCCGTTGATCCAGACGCTGACTTCGTCGTCGACGAGCCAGAGTTCGATCTCGCAGGCGATGCCGCGCTTGAGCTTGCCGACCTCGGTGGCATTGACGAGATCGCGGGCGTTGCCTTGCTCGTCGATCGCCTGGAGCGTGAGTCGGCCGTCGGTGTCGAGCGAGGCGGCGAGGGTCTCCGGTCCGCTGCCGGGCTGGTCGAGCCGAGCGGTGGTGGCGAGCGTGAGCGTCGCGTTGTCGGCGAGCGGGGTGAAGGCGCAGGCGAGGCGGATGTCTTCGATCGGGTTGGTCGACCCCATCATCTGGTTGTAGGGGTACTTGGTGCGTTGGTCGTTGTACTGAACGGTGCCGTAGGCGCCGGACATCTTGAATTGGATTTCGCCTTCGCCGCCTTGGAAGGTGTAGACGCGTCGGGGTCGGCGGTCGGTGCCGAGGTCCCAGTCGCCGCGATTGATTTGCCAGGGCACGCGGAAGGCGTGGAGTTGGTCGCGGCCCGGGCCGGTGGCCGTGCCGTCTTCGATCGGGATGTACTGGCTGTGATAGATCGGCTGCCAGACGGCGCGTTGGATCGTCTGCCAGTGGCGGTTGGTATCGGGGTCGGTCTTTCGCGCGATGGCGAAGTCATTGGTGCCGGCCGGGGCGATGAAGACGTTGCCATCGAGAAACGCGACGCGCTCGCCGGGCAGACCGACGAGCCGCTTGATGAAGTTGGCGCGCGGGGCGGGGACGCCGTTGACCTCGTCGTCCTGGGGCGCTTTGAAGACGACGATGTCCCAGCGCGACGGATCGGTGAGGTGGTAGCTGAACTTATCGACGAGGATGCGGTCGCCGGACCGGGCCTTGGTGCCGATCGCGGTGGTGACTTCGTAGTTGCACATCGGACAATCGGCCGAGGTGATCGGGACCAGCGACTCATCGGTGAGCTGGCTCTGATCGACGCCGACGTCGAAGTGATAGCCGCAGGACGGGCAGTTGATCTGCGCGTGTGTGCCGAGCATGGTCGGCGCCATCGATCCGGTCGGGATGATGAACGGCTCGACGACGAAGGCGCGGAACACGAACGCGAGGATGAACGCGATCACGATCGACTCGATCGTCTCCTTAACCGTCTCATCCGTCGCGGGCGCTTCGCGGCGATGCGCGACGGGGCCGGGCGTCGGCGTCGGCGTCGGCTCGATTGGCTTTGGCGGCTCAGTCGGCTCGGGCGCGCGGGGTGTCGCCGCGTCGCGCGGGCCTTGCGGCGTCGGGTTGTTCGGCGTGTCTTGGGTCAAAGTGGTTCGTCGGATTCTACCGCGATGCGTCGGCCGGTTTGCCCGGCGAGCGTGTCCGCGTGATAATGAAACCGACACGGATGTTTCTTTCAACCCTATCGGGCCGACCATGCTCTCTGCTCAACTGTTCGTCAGCGTCTGCGTGATCCTTGTCGTCGTCCACGCGATCCTCGGCGCGACCGCGTACCTGATCTTCCTCGAACGCAAGGTCGCCTCGTGGGCACAGGACCGCATCGGCCCCAACCGCACGGGCTTCGGCATGCTCCGCGCGGTCGACGGACTGCTCGACAAGATCGGGCTGACCTGGCTCTACGAAAAATCGTTCGCCGGACTCGGCCAGGCACTCGCCGACGGCATCAAGCTGCTCCTCAAGGAAGACTACACCCCGCCGAACGTCGACCGCGTGCTCTTCTTCCTCGGGCCGGTCCTCGTCGTCATCCCCGCGCTCATCGGCTGGGCCGTGATTCCCTGGGGCGGCAACTGGATGTTCCCCGGGCTCTGGCAGTTCGACGACGGCAGCTGGCTGGTCGAGCCGGGCAAGGCCGTCGTCGCCGTCGCGCCGATCAACATCGGCGTCGTCTACCTGCTCGCCATCGGCTCGGTCGCGGTGTACGGCCTGGTCCTCGGCGCCTACGCCTCGAACAACAAGTTCTCGTTCCTCGGCGGGCTCCGCGCGACCGCGCAGATGCTCAGCTACGAGATCCCCATGGGCATCTGCGTCCTCATCATGATCCTCTACTACCAGTCCACCGACGCGGGCTTCATGGCCAACTCGCAAGCTTCGAGCGCCGGCGTCGGGACCTGGGGCATCCTCGCGCATCCGCTGTTGGCGATCATCTTCTTCGTCTGCATCCTGGCCGAGGCCAACCGCGCGCCCTTCGACCTCGCCGAGGCCGAGCAGGAACTGGTCGGGGGCTTCCACACCGAGTACTCCTCGATGAAGTGGGCGCTGTTTTTCCTTGGCGAATACATGCACATGATCACGGGCTGCGCGTTCTTCGCGATCTTGTTCCTCGGCGGCTGGGACCTCCTGCCGTTTTTCAACGAGACGCCGATCACCGCCGGGGGCGACGGCGGCTTCTTCGCCACCGCGCTCGGCGGCCTGCTGCTCGTCCTCCTCAAGTTCGGGGTGTTCAGCGGCAAGGTCTTCCTGCTGCTCTTCCTGCAGATGTGGATCCGATGGACGCTGCCTCGGCTGCGCTTCGACCAGCTCATGAAGCTCGCCTGGCGCGGGCTGATCCCGCTCATGATCGTGATGATGGTCGTCGTCGGTCTGATGACCGCCGGTGGGCTCGATCAGTGGTGGATGTTTCTGATCGTCAACGTCGTCGTCGCTGTCGTCGCCGCGGCGGTGAGCCCGCTGTTGCCCTCCGGCCCGCCGGTGAACCGTAAGGTCCCGCTGGCCGGCTCGCGCTTCAGCCCGATGTAAGGTTCCGATTTGCGGCTATCTTTTCGGGGCGGCGTCTGCTATCCTGCGAATGCGTCGGACGGCGTATTGAAGAAGAACATTCCGGGTCGGTGCGCCGGTGTCGGCTCATCGTTTTCTCAATTCAGCCGCGGTGGAGCGCCGAGGGCCATGACCGACACGATCAAATTCCGTTGCAAGGCGTGCGAAAAGAAGATCGGCGTCCGCGCCGAGTACGCCGGCAAGCGCGTCAAATGCCCGGGCTGCAAGCAGCCGCTGCGCGTGCCCTCGCCCAGACCCAAACGCTCGGCAACCGGCGTGCCCGTCGCGGCCGGCGTCAGCGAAGACCCGTCGGGCCTGAGCGGCGGCATGTCCTCGGACATCTCGCTCGCCGAGCTCGCCGCGATGGAAGAGAACGCCACGGCCGAGCTGAAAGAGCTTTCGTCGAAAGCGGTCGCCCAGCCCGCGAACCTGCGCGTCCCGGGCGGCAAGGAATGCCCGAGTTGCGCCGCCTCGCTCAAGCCCGACGCGGTCATCTGCGTCCACTGCGGCCACAACTACGAAAGCGGCAAACAACTCAAGACGAAAAAGGACTCAAAGATCGGCAAGGCTTTTTCGGCAGTGCAGGATGCCGCGGCCGGCGATGACCACGGCTCCGATTACGACATGTGGAAATACGCCGGGCCGACCTGTGCACTTGTAGGCATGGCGCTGCTGTGCTTCACGGGTCTCGCGGGAACGATCACCGAGGGTATCCCGTGGGAGAAAGCCGAATCGCTCAACAACACCTATCACAGCATGGGACAGGTGGGCTCTGGTTTATTCTTCAGCGCGTTGGCGGGGGTATCTGGCGGGATTTGGTGGTACGTCCACCGGAGATGACCGGCCTCGCGGTTGGCACTTGCTGCATTTTCTTTGGCGGGGGGACAGACTTTTCTGTCTGTCGTTCGGCCCAGTCGAATGCTCTTTTTGATTAGGCCCGCGGCCTATCGACAGGCAGGAATGCCTGTCCTCCTGCCCGGTGATAAGCAAGACGCTCTGGCTTTTAACCCACGTCCTCTTCGTCGTCTTTGCGATAGAGATCAAGGTAAAACTCCAGCGTCTCCTTGCCCGGCGTCGGCCGCGTGCGGGTGTGTTGGAAGCCGACGCGATCGAACAGACCCACCGCCTCGTCTTTCTCGAAGCGGGTATCCAGGCGGATCTTGAGGTAGCCGTGGTGCTTGCAGTGGGCGATCGCGGTTTCGAGCAGCTGCCCGGCGATCGCGCTGTTCTGCAGGTCTTTGGCGACGCGCAGCCGACGGATCTCCGCGGTGTGTTCCTCGTCGCTCGCCACGCCGATCATCCCGACGCATCGGCCCTCGCTCTCGGCGACCCAGAAATGGTGCCGGTCGTCGTCGAAATACGCCTGGCGGATGTAGTCGAGGTCCGCGCCCGAGTCGTTCGGAGCGATCTGCCCGGCCAGCAGGCCGTCGTTGTAGAGCCGGATGACCTCGTCGTGGTCCTTCTCGTCGTACGAGCGGACGACCGGTTGGCCGGCGGTCGGGTCATGAGTTGCGTTGGACATGGACGAGGCATTCCCGCGAAGCGGCTGACAAAAGCGACAACTACCCTAGTTTATCATCCTCCGAAGCTCAGCGTGCGACGCCGGCGACCTCGAGCACCCGCAGCCCTCCGCTGGCGGGGGTCAGCAAAGCGACGGTGTGCTGCGCGGCGCGAAACAGCGCACCGGGGTTGATCACGCGCGTCTTGCCCACCCGATCGTCGCTTCGCAGGTGCGTATGGCCGTGCAGCAGATAGTCGGTCCCGTCGGCGATGGCGTCTTGCAGGACCGAGCCGAGGTGTCCGTGGGTGAAGACGATGCGCTTGCCGTCGATCTCGAACGCACCGAAGCGGGGATGCATCTCGACGCCGAGGTCCTGCGCGTAGCGAGCGAGCGCGTCGGCGTCGTGGTCGCAGTTGCCTAGGACGGCGTGCGCTTCGATCTGGCTGCCGGTGGTCGGGTGGGTCGCGGCGAGCGCGTCGATCACCTCGACGCTGCCGATGTCGCCGAGGTGGATCAGCAGGTCCGCGCCCTGCTCGATGAGCATCTCGACCGCATGCCGAGCGGTCGCGGCCCGGCCGTGGGTATCCGAAAGGAGGCCTATGTTTTTCAAAAGTCGCCCCGTGTAGCGTTGTCGCGCAAGCAGGCGCTGCGTCTAGAGTCTATGAAATCAAACGCGTTCGTGCGAGCCGCGGTTCGATTGTTCGGCGGATCGTGGCTAGACTTGTTCCCTCGCTGCACGCCGCAGCCGGAGAACGAGCCTTGAGCGACGTGTTGGCCGAGATCGTGGAGCACAAACGCGAAGAGGTCCGCCGGGCAAGGGCCGCGCGGCCGCTGGAGGACGTCCGCGACCGGGCCCGCGACACGCCGCAGCCGCGCAACTTCTACACCGCGCTCACTCGGCCCGAAGGCGAACTGCGCATCATCGCCGAGGTGAAGAAAGCCAGCCCCTCGGCCGGGCTCATCCGCGAAGACTTCGACCCCGTCGCCATCGCCAAGGCCTACGAGGACAACGGCGCCGCGGCGATCTCCTGCCTGACCGACGAGCGTTATTTCCAGGGCTCGCTCGACTACCTCACGCAGATCAAAAACGCGGTCCAGTTGCCCGTCCTTCGCAAGGACTTTATCGTCGATCCGTATCAGGTCTACGAAGCGCGCGCCGCCGGGGCCGACGCCATCCTGCTCATCGCCGAATGTCTGACCGAGCCGGTGCTGATGGATCTCCTAATCCTCGCGGCCGAGCTCAAGCTCTCGACGCTGCTCGAAGTCCACGACCTCGAATCGCTCGTTCAGGTCAAGCGGCACCTCACCTTCCCCAGGGCCGGCTACACACTGCTCGGCATCAACAACCGAAACCTCAAAACGATGACCACCTCGCTCGATCACACGACCGACCTGCTCGGCGAGGTCCCCGATAAATCGATCCTCGTCAGCGAGTCCGGCATCCGCACCCACGACGACATCCAACACCTCGCCGACCACGGCATCCACCGCGTCCTAGTCGGCGAGCACCTGATGAAACAGCCCGACCCCGGCCTCGCGCTCCGCACGATGATGGGCAGGTGAGTTCCTTCCTTGTACGCGTGTCA
>JBMYUK010000027.1:6892-13421 GCA_049605275.1 Phycisphaeraceae bacterium | reverse complement strand
GATGCCCCATCGGCCCGAGTCCAGGTCGTCTGCGTCGTCGGCCAGTAGCTTCTTGATCTCGCGCTGCCGCTTCTTCTTGTCTTTGAGTTCGTCGAGTACGAGGTTGATCTCGAGCTTCGCGAGACGATACAGCTTGAGTTCGAGGATCGCGTCGGTTTGATCGGCGTCGAGCTGCGTGAACCGCTTCATGATCTTGTCGGCCGCATCCGCCTTACCATCGCTCTTGCGGATGATCTTGATGATCTCGTCGAGCGCATCGAAGATCAGCGCGAAGCCTTCGAGGATATGGATGCGTTTTTCGAGCGACGCGAGTTCATGCGCCAGCCGACGCGTGACGACCTCGTGCCGAAAATGCAGGAAATACCGCAAGATCTCAACGATCGAGCACCGCTGCGGCGCGCCGACTTCGGGGTTCTCCGTCGGGACGAGCATCGTGAGGTTGACGCTGAAGTTGGTCTGCAGCGACGTGTGCTTGTAGAGGTAGGCGAGGACCTTCGCCTCGTCCGCGTCTTTTTTCAGTTCCAACTCGATGCGGATGTCGTCGGTCGAGAGGTCTTTGACATCGACGATCAGCGGCAGCTTGCGCGAGAGGACGACCTGCGCGATCTGTTCGACGAGATTGGCCTTAACGACGTTGTAAGGGATCGAGTCGATGACGAGCGTCTTGGTGGCGCGGGACTTACTTGCGCCCGGCGAGGTGGTGCCGCGGACTTTGAGTGTGCCGCTGCCGGTCTTGTAGACGTCGCGGATGTCCTGCTGGCTGTTGATGATTTGCCCGCCGGTGGGGAAGTCGGGCCCTTGGATCGCGTCGCCTGAGATGAGTTGGTAATCCTTGACTTCCCAGTTGTCGAGGACTTTGAGAAGCGCTTTGCAGACTTCGCCGAGGTTGTGCGGCGGGATGTTGGTGGCCATGCCGACGGCGATGCCCGCGCTGCCGTTGACCAAGAGGTTGGGCACCTTCGAAGGCAACACGACGGGCTCGGATTTGGTGCCGTCGTAGTTGGGTCGGAAGTGGACGGTGCCGCGGGTGATGTCGCCGAGCATGTCGCCGGCGAGCGGGTCGAGTCGGCACTCGGTGTAACGCATGGCGGCGGGCTTATCGCCGTCGATCGATCCGAAGTTGCCCGAGCCTTCGACGAGGGTCTGACGCATGACCCAGGGCTGGGCCTGCCTCGCGAGGGCTTCGTAGATCGAGCTGTCGCCGTGCGGGTGGTAGTTACCCATGACGTCGCCGACGACCTTGGCGCACTTGCGGTGTTTGGCGTCGGCCTTGATGCCCTGCTGCCACATGGTGTAGAGGATGCGGCGTTGGACGGGTTTGAGCCCGTCGCGGACGTCGGGCAGTGCGCGCGAGGTGATGACCGACAGCGAGTAATTGAGATACCGGGTCTGGGCCGCTTCGTGGAGCGCGATAGGGCTGACGCCGTCTCCGGGCGCGTTGTCGCCGCTGTCGCCTTTGCCCGGGCCGTCGCCGGCGAACAGATTCGCATCGTCGTCCGGCGATTTGCGGCGTGCTGTCTTCTTTTTCGTGCTCTTTTTTCGAGCCAAGCGTCAGCCCTCCGTGGCTGGCGAGATGAAATCCGTTGTCTCTTCGGAAGTATAACGAAACGCGATACACTGCTCTCATGCGAATCCTCGGCATCGATCCCGGCCTGCGGCTCACAGGCTTCGGCGTCGTCGAGGTTCGGCCCGGCGCGATCGAACCGGCGCTCGTCGAAGCGGGGGTCTTCAAGCTCAACGGCAAGTTATCCGTCGCGGATCGGCTAGCCCAATTGTCAGAAGATCTCGCCGGCGTGATCGGCGAGGTGAAACCCGATCGACTCGCCGTCGAAAAGATCTACTCGCACTACGCCCACCCGCGAACGGCGATCGTCATGGCCCACGCCCGCGGCGTGATCCTCTTGTGCGCGATACGAGCCGGGCTAACCATCGAAGAACTCGCGGCGACCGAAGTCAAAAAAGCGCTGACCGGTAACGGCCACGCCTCCAAAGAACAGATGCAACTGGCCGTGCAGGCCCAGTTCCGTTTGCCCGAGCCGCCCAGCCCACCGGACGTCGCCGACGCCATCGCGATCGCCGCCTGCCACGCCCGCCGGGTCGCGGTCTCGGCCCTTTGACGCGAGGCTTTTGCGAATCGATCCGCCCATCGCCGAAACATGCGATACCATAAAGGCCCTGTCTCTACCGATCTGTGGATACGAACATGAGCTTGACGGTTGATTCGATCGAGGAAGACGGCGCAGTATTTCTCGACTGCGCCGACGACATGAACGCGCTGGAGATGTCCGGTGATTTCGAAGAGCTCGATAAGATGCTCGGCAAGCAGTGGTCGTCGCTGAAAGTTGCGCTCGGGATGAGCCGGGCGGATTACATCGACTCGGCGGTGATCGGCTGGCTCCTCTCGCTCCACAAGCGATTCAATGAGTCGGGCGGCAAATTGGTGCTTCACAGCATGAACCCGAGCATCGAGCGCGTGCTCAAGCTGATGCGGATCGACAACGTCTTGAACCTCGCTGAGAATCGAGCCGAGGCGAAAACGCAGCTCATGGAGGACGCGTGATGGCCGGCCCGACTCAGCAGACGACGACGCAGATGATCGACCTGTCCGGGTTGCAGGTTGCCCAGGCGGTGCATCAGGTCATCGCCCACGCGGTCGCCGAGCGGGCCAGCGACCTGATGCTGCTGGCCAACGAAGACTTCTATGCGATCAATATCCGGCACCTCGGCGTGATCCGACCGATCAGCATCGTCAGCCACGATCTTGGCAAGCGCTTCAGTCAGCACATCAAGGCGCAGGCCGGCATGGACGTCGCCGAGCACCGACACCCCCACGACGGCCGATGGCTTTACGACGATATCGCCGAGGCGATGCAGAGTGGTGACGCGGCGGAGAGCATCGTCGATCTGCGTATCAGCACGGTCCCCACGCTGCACGGCGAGGACATGGTGATCCGCTTGCTGTCGCGGTCTAGCGGGCTCTTCGATCTCAAGGACATCGGCCTGTCGAAAAAAGAACTCGGCCAAGTCAAGCTCATGCTCGACTCGCCCGGCGGACTCATCCTCTGCTGCGGCCCCACCGGCTCGGGCAAGACCGCCACGCTCTACGCCGCGCTCAAGTACCTCAACGACGGCACCCGCAAGATCAACACCATCGAAGACCCGATCGAGTTTGCCATCACCGGCCTGCGACAGTCGCAAATCAATCACACCGTCGGCATCCACTTCGCCGAGATCCTCAAAGGCGTCCTCCGGCAGTCGCCCGACGTCATCATGATCGGCGAGATCCGCGACCGCGAAACCGCCACCACCGCCGTCCACGCCGCCAACTCCGGGCACATCGTGCTCTCGACTATTCACGCGCCCGTCGCCGCCGCGGCCATCGAGTCGATGCGCTCGCTCGGCGTCAACAACCACTTCCTCGCCACGGCGCTGCGCGGCGTCATCTCCCAACGATTGGTCCGCACCCTCGACCCCGAGCGGCGCGTCGAGTACGACATCAGTCACGCCCCGCAGATCTTCGAGCCCATCACACACCTGCTCGACGATATCGACGGCAAGACCTTCTACGCCCCCGGCGCCAGCGACGATCACACCGGTTACGACGGCCAGACCGGTATCTTCGAAGTCATGACGATGAATACGCCCCTGCGAAATCTCGTCAGCAACGGGGCCGACACCACCCACCTCCGCGAGCAGGCTCACAAGGACGGCATGCTCGACTTCAAGTCCAACGCGCTGCTCAAAGTCGCTCAAGGCAAGACCTCGATCGAAGAGGTCTTCCGCATGATCCCTGCGGAATACCTCGAGGACTGATCCCGCACGGGACGATCGCCGCATGCTCGAGCGCATCCTCGAACCCGAAGTGATGGACGATCCCGAGGAAGCGGCCGCGTACGACGCGATGGACCACCGCGATGCGAATACCGCCTTTGTCGATCGGCTTATCGAACTGGGGATCACCAACTGCAGCAACGCGCTGGACCTCGGCACCGGGCCCGGCGACATCCCGATCCTGCTGTGTCAACGCGTCGAGGGCATCAAGACACTCGCGGTCGACTTGGCGCAGTCGATGCTGGATCGCGCTGCGAACAAAATCGAACAGGCCCGGCTTAACGATCGGATCGCGTTGGAGAAGTTGGATGTGAAAGCGCTCGACCTGCCGAGTGACGCGTTCGATGCGGTGTTCAGCAACACGATCCTGCACCACCTGCCCGAGCCGGCGCTGATGCTGAGCGAGGCCAAACGCGTGCTGCGGCCCGGCGGCCTGCTGCTGATTCGCGATCTGTATCGGCCTGACTCGCGAGAAGAACGCGATGCGTTGGTTACGCTGCATACAAAAGACTGCGACGACGCGCAGCGCCGCTTGTTCGCCGACTCGCTGCAAGCCGCATTGACGCCGGTCGAACTCCGATCGCTCGCGGCGTCCGTCGGCCTGACGACGGCCGAGGTCGTGATCGACTCCGATCGGCATGTCTCGTTGCAACGCAGAGCCCATTCGCGCTAGCCGTTGGACAGCGCGTTGAGCGCGGCGTAGCCGATGAGTAATGCGATGCCGCTGACGATGGACATCAGGCCGCCGAGTCGGAAGAGCGAGCCGGCGCGGACCTCGCCGGTGGCGAAGGCGATGGCGTTGGGCGGGGTGCTGACGGGCATGGCCATGGCGAAGGAGCAGCCGAGCGCGCAGAGGACGGCGAGGTCGGCGCGTTCGTTCGGACTGATGGCGATGGCGAGGACGATGGGCACGAAGAGGTTGGCGGTGGCGGTGTTGCTCATGAAGGTGGAGAGGAGGATGGAGAGCGTGACGATGACGACGGCGAGGCCGAGCGTGCCGCCGGGGACACCCGCGAGGTCGAACCCGGAGACGAGCGCCGCGAGGCCGGACGCTTCGATGCCGACGCCCATGGCCAGGCCGCCCCACATGAGGATGAGGATGTTCCAGTCGATGGAATCGACGTCGTGTTTGTCGAGGACTTTGAGCGCGGTGAGCGCAGCCGCGGCGAGCAGCGCGACCGCTCCCGCGCCGATGCCGTGTGCCTCGCCCGTGAGCCAGAGCGCGACGGCGGCGAGGAGGATCGAGAGCGTCAGCTTGCCGTACCACGAGATGCGCAGCGGCCCGTCGATGCGTGGCAGCGACAGCCCGGGGTTGGGGCGATGGGTGAAGTACAACAGCAAACCCGCGAACGCCAAGAGCACCGCGGCCAGCGGCACGCCCACGAGCATCCAACCGAGGAACGAAAGCTCGCCGCCGGCGGCTTTGATCGCGGCGTAGGCGACGGCGTTGGGCGGGGTGCCGATGGGCGTGCCGACGCCGCCGATGTTCGCCCCGAACGGAACGGCCAGAACGAGTCCGCGGTGGTAGGCGTCTTCGATCGGCAAGGCTTTGAGGATCGGCCGAAGGATCGCGATCATCATCGCGGCGGTCGCGGTGTTACTCATCCACATCGAAAAGAAGGCGCTGATGAGTAAGACGCCGTAGATCAGCAGCAGCGGGTTTCGGGTGAAGGGTCGGAGGACTTTGGCTGCGATGGCCTGGTCGATCTGATGCTTGGTCAGCGCGGCGGAAAGGAGGAAGCCGCCCATGAACAGGACGATGATGTTTGACCCGAAGGCGGAGAGAAACGCGGCCGAGGAGATCGATACGCCCTCGGGCATCGGCGCGACACTCGGGAGGGTGAGGGCGAGTCCACCGTCGGTCGCGAGGGCGAGGATCATCATGCCGATGACCATGAGCGAGGTCGCGAAGAGGGCCATGACCTCGAAAGCCCAGAACACCGCGGCCACGAGGAAGATGCAGATCATGCGGCGCTGCAACTCGTCGATGCTGTCGGGCAGCAAGAGATAGAGCAGCACGCTCGTCAACCCGGTCACGCCGATGATGACGAGGTTGCGCTTGCTGGGTCGTGGGATGGGCTGGTGGGCGAGCTCTGTCATGGCCTCGCTTGGCTGATCAAAGCGGTGCAGGTCCGTCTATCGCCAGTCTACGACATCGCCGACCTGCGCGAGCGTGGCCCGTTAAGCCAACGCCCGATCCAACCATAGCGAACGACGTATTGATAGCTCGCCAGTGTCGTAACCGACGCCGCCACGACGACCAAGGCAAACTTCGACCACGGCCCGATCGGCCAGTCGCGGATCGCGATCATCATCAGTCCGACCACGGGCAGGTGCACGAGGTAGACCCAATACGACGCGTCACTCAGCCAGCGCACGCGTCGGCTCGGACGTGCCAACACCGTCAGCCCCAGGCCCGTCAGTCCCCAGATCATCAGCCAGCAAAACAGCGACGCACTCACCGCCAGCCCGATGCGATACGGCGGCTCGTCGGCCGTGGCGTATGTGTCGTCCATCTGGCTCGCGATCATCATGGCAAACACCACAAACACGATCTGTGCCGCGCCGAGATAGACCCACGCGTATCGTTTGATCGCGTTCATGTCTCGGTGTAGGCGGAAGAGGAAGATGCCCGCGAGAAAGAAATAGCCGTGATAAGCGAGTTGCAAGACCTCGTACCCCCACTGCTCGAGCGACA
>JBMYUK010000027.1:0-6882 GCA_049605275.1 Phycisphaeraceae bacterium | reverse complement strand
GATGATGTGGTGATACGCGGTGTAGAAGCCGGGGTCGTAAAGCAGCAAGGCACAAGTCGGCAGCGCAAAGATGATCGGCCGGAACGCCGAGACGAAGCTCCACCGCATAACCGGGCCGAGCGTCGGCTCGTAGTCGGCGGATCGACCGGGCCCGGTCAGCAGCACGAGCCAGTAGAAGAACGAAAACGTCACGAGCTGATACAAGAACCACAGGTGGGCCGGCCCGATGAACGACTCTTCGATCTCCGGCGAGTCGAAATCGAACTGATACACCTCTTCCCAACGGACGCGCCCTTCGATGAGCCAGCCCCAACCCCACAGGCAATAAATCATCGGGAGTAAGAGAAAACTCGCCACGGTCACCGGCATCAGCACGCGGCGGACTCGATGCTTCAGAAACCCGCTGGGCCCACGACGCCGCGCCAGCATCGCCGCGAAAAAGCCCGCCATGACGAAGAAAAGCGGGATCCGCCAGGCGTGCACCCACCAGAAAAAAGCATCGAACGCAAGGTGCTTCGGCTGCTCACTCAGCGGCCAAAGCAGGCCCGGCATCGGCTCGACCATGTGCGTGATCGCCGCGTGCAGCACGATGCCGAGCAGCATCGCCCCGCCGCGCAACGCGTCGAATCCATGGAAACGCGGGGGGGTGCCGCCGGCGATCGCGGACGGCGTCGGCATCGGCTGCGGTTGATTGGGCTTGTCGTCTGACATCGAAAGCCTACTGATCCGCGCCGCCCATCTGATTGATGAAAGCGTTGGCTTCGAGTATCGACGACTCCATCTGATCGATCAGCGCCTGGATATCGCGGTTGATGCCCTCGGCCGTGCCCTGGATCGACGCGACCGCCTGAGCGTTTAGGTTGTGCTTGAGAAATAAGACTTGGTCCTGCATCTCAGCGAGCACCGGCGGGATCGATTCCTCAGCACGCCGCATCGCACCGAGCAACTGCTCGTATCGGCTGCGCGTCTCTTCGAGCCGCTGGGCGCTGATCGTGCGCAGGTCTTCGCTGTTGTAAGCGTCCAACTCCTCGGCCCACTCGTCAAACAGCGCTTCCGCCACAGACTCGACCGCGTCGATCTTGTCGCCGACGTCGCTCGCCGCACGACGCGACTTGTTGTAGCCGCGATCGAGCTCTTCGTACATCGCCTCCAGATCGTCGCCTTGGAAATCGATCACGGCCTTGAACTGATCGAGCGCGGAAGTGAACTGGGCCTTGGCGTCTTCCTGCTCGTCACGCGCGTCTTTGACCCGCTCGACGAGGAGGTCGCGCTTTTCGTAACCGAAGGACGACATCGTCCCGTAGTAGATGCTCTGACAGCCGACCAGGGCAAGGGTCAACGCGAAACAGAACGCAGCGGCGCGGGTGTTGGCGGGTGTTGTTTTCAAGTGGTGTTCCTATCGTCGGGGTCCGGTCGTAGGGACGGTATGGATTGCAGGAGCATAGACCGACGCTTCTTGGGCTCGGCATTAAGACCGCGTGCACGGTGGCCGATAAGCATAAGGCAAGCGAAGCGGCTCAGGGGCCTAGCGGAGGAAGAACTTGCGAGTGGAAGTCACGGACAAGCGCGATCGCAGCCGGTATCGGCCGCGGGGGATGGACTGCAATCTGGGGCAGGTGGTTGATCTATCCGCGACGGGCATGCGGCTGATGAGTCGCCGTCGTCTCAAGGGCGAGCACACCGTGACGCTGCAAGGGCTCGACGGCCAGCCGATGCACTTGCAAGCCCGCGTCCTCTGGCACCGCCAACACGCAACGAGCGAACACGTCCACGGCTTGCGCTTCGAACGGCTCTCGCCAGAGCAGCAAAACGAACTCGACCACTTGGTCATCGCGCTCTCCAGCGGCGCGGCGAGTAAGCCGGTCGCCGACTTCGCCGGATACGGCGCCGTCGGAGCGGGCATGCTCGCCGCGGCGTTCGCGCTGATGCTCGGCGCGATCGCCTGGACGGCGTTTCGCCACGTGATCGAAGACGGCGCGCCGGGCATGCACCACGCGCTGTCGCAGGTGCCCGAGCTGAGCGCGCTATTGACCATCGCGGCCGGAGGGTGCGGCCTGCTCGGTCTCGCGCAGCGGCTTGCGCCTCAGACCGCGCCGACCGGCGCACATAAGCGATACGAAGCCCAGGCCGAGCTCGATCGCGTCCGCCGATCCCAAAACATCTTGAACTGCATCCTCGAAAGCTCGCTGGGCGGTGTCTGCGTGCTGCAAACGACACGAGACGACAAGGAGCAGCACAAAGGCTTTCAGATCCAACTCATCAACCCGGCCGGCGAGCAACTCATCGGCAAGAGTGAGCGCGAGCTCATCGGACAAACCATCGAAGAGGCGTTGCCCGAACTCGTCTCGCACGCGATCTACCAGGACCTGCACGCAACGGCCGAGCACGGCAAGCCGCTGCAAAAAGAGTACGAGATCGGCGACGACGGTCGCTGGTACCTCGTCGCGATGGTCAGGCTGGCCGACGGGATCGCGGTCACCTTCCTCGACCACACCGAATCGCAAAAGAGTAAGCAGAAGCTCAAACACATCGCGTACCACGACGAACTCACCGGGCTACCCAATCGCAAAGCCCTGATCGAACACGTGGACTCGTCGCTCGATCGATGCCGACGCACGCCGGGCCACAACGCAGCGCTGTTGTTCCTCGATTTCGACCGATTCAAGAACGTCAACGATACGCTCGGGCACGAGGCCGGGGATCAACTACTCATCAACATCGCCGCGCGGCTCAACGACAACCTTCGCGAAGGCGACGCCGTCAGCTTCAGCGCCGGCGAATGCATGCCCGCCCGGCTCGGCGGCGACGAGTTCGTTGTTTTGCTCGACGGCATCCACAGCAAAGAAGACGCGCTCACGGTCGCTCAGCGACTCCTGACCGTCTTCAAGGAACCGCACGACATCGTCGGCCAACAGGTCGTCTCAACCGCGAGCATCGGCATCGCGGTCAATCAAGGCGAATACGAACAGGCCGAAGACATCCTCCGCGACGCCGACGCAGCGCTCTACATCGCCAAACAGAACGGCAAAGCCCGCTACGTCCTTTTCGACCAGGACATGCAGGACCAGATCATCCAGCGCATTCGCATGGAGCAGGACCTCAAAAAGGCACTCGAAAACAACGAGTTTTCCCTGGTCTACGAGCCCATCATCGACCTGCAGGTCGGCACCGCCTCGGGCTTCGAAGCGCTCATCCGCTGGACTCACCCCGAGCACGGCAGCGTCTCGCCCGCCGTCTTCATCCCCATCGCCGAGAGCATCAATCTCATCGGTGAGATCGGTCGATGGGTCATCGAACAGACCGCCGAGCAGCTCGCGCGATGGCGCGAGATGGGCCTCGACAACGTCTTCCTGAACATCAACGTCTCGCGCGGCCAGCTCTACGAACCCGACCTCGTCGATCAGTTCCAGCTCCATCTCGACCGCCACGGCCTGAACCCGAGTAATCTTCGCCTCGAACTCACCGAGACCATGGTCATGAACGACCTTGAATTCATGGGCGATAAACTCAGCCAGCTCAAGGCGCTGGGCCTCGGACTGGCGCTCGACGACTTCGGCACCGGCTACTCCTCGCTGAGCGTGTTGCACAAGCTCCCGTTCGACACGCTCAAGATCGATCGCGCGTTTCTCGAAGACGCCCGCGCCGCCATGGCGCTCGACCAGACCCATCGCTCGAGCGCGATCATCTCCGCGATCACACAACTCGCCGAGCACCTGCGCCTTAGCGTCATCGCCGAGGGCATCGCCGAGCAGCAACAGGTCGCCACGCTACAGGCCCTCGCCTGCCAATACGCTCAAGGCTGGTTCTTCAGCAAGCCGCTCTCGAGCGAGCAGGCAACCGAGATGCTGCAAAACCCCGTGCAGCAGGCCGGGTGCCTCGCGTCTCTCCTCGACGGTGATCTCGATCAACCGTCGCAAGCCATCAGCTGACTGACTCGGCCTCGCACGGCAAAGGCGTTGTCATCACCGCGCGTCGAGATCGAAGTCCTTCGCAAAGATCCGCTGCATCATCAGGAACGTGAACGACGCGGACCACGTGATCAGCACCAGCCCGGCCAAAGCCTCGACGCCCACCAATAACCGAACCGGCCCGACCGGTGCGATGTCGCCGAAACCCACGGTGGTATACACCGCCAGCGAGAAGTACAGCGTGTCGACGAAGCTGCTGTCGTAAGGTCCGACCAGGTGCTCGCCGGAAAGCATCGCGAATACGACGTGATAGGTCAGCGCGAACAGCGCCGCCTCCGCGAGGTGCGCGACGAAGAGCACCAGCACGACCGCGATGAGCACCGGCCGAGAACGACGAAACTCCTTGCGATGCAAGACCGCGATCAGCTGTCGGATCGTCTCGTAATGAATACCGATGCACAGCAGCGTCACCACCGCCGCCGCACCGAGCACCAGCCACAATGCCGCGCCGCCGCCCGGCTCGATCCACCCCGACGACAAGCCCGTCCAACCCATCCGCATCCCGCCATCATAGCCAACACCCAACCCCCTACGCCTGCACATCCTCGTCCACACAGACCCCGCACTCCGGACACCGCGGTCGATCCAAGCCGCGCCACGGATACCCGCAAGCCGGACAAACGCCGGGCCGAAATCCCGCCGCCACCATCTCCCGTGCAAAACGCAGACGATGCCGAAGCCGAACCCGCCTGATCGAGACCATCGGCAAGACGGCCAACGCCAGCAGCCCGATCACCAGGTACATCCCGATCTGAGCCGGCTGCGCTAACACGATCAACAACAACACGGCGATCGGTGCCAGGACGTTCACCGCCACGATCCCCATCAGCATCAACCGCGCGCTCCGTCGATCCGCTTGCCGGCTCGTCAGAACAAACTCGCGCATGACCTTGTCGCGCTGCGCCTCCGTCGGCCGCGGCTCGGCGTCGTCCCAAAGCGACTGCAGATCGTCCATGACAAAAGTGTATTCCCCCGTCGGCGATCAAACGCGTTCGAGCTTGATCGGAAACGTCCCGCCCGAAAGAAACTGCGCCACATAGAGCGAGCCGTCCGCGCCGACGCACAGATCGTGCGGGTGCGTGAAGACCGTGCCCCTCGCCGTCATCTTTTGCAGCACGCCCGCGTCGTCGTACATCGGCGCCCGGGCATCGAGATTCGAAACGACCCGGAATGCCCGGTCGAGCACCGACACGAAGCCCGGCGACGCGCGATCCGCAGGCCAGTTATCCGCGAGATGCGCAACGAAATAATGATCGCCCACGCGCTGCAGCTGCCGCGGGTTGCCGCCGGGTAGCTGCACGCGCCGCTGCTCGACGCCCTTGTCGTTGAGCTTCATGAGGTATTGCTGGTCGCTCATCGCGATGAGCAGACCGTCGTCGTAGATCCCGCCGTGCGGCCCCCAGTGCGCGATGCCCCCCGCTTGACCGCCGAAGTGATTGATTTGTTTGCCATCCCGATCGAGGTGCTGAATGTAGTCTTTGCCGTATCCGTCGAGGATAAAGAACGAGCCGTCGGGCTTGTGCAGCGTCCAACTCGGCCGGTACTGCTTCGCATGATCGTACTTGCCCGAATCCTCCGGCCAGCCCCACCGCTCGAGCACCTCCCCGCCCAGCGTTGTCTTCACCACCTTGCCGATGCGGATGTCGGTGATGTAGAGCACCTCGCGTGGGTCGTTGGCTTCGCCTTCGGTCTGGATCGTCAGGCCGTGACAGCCCGGAAAATCGAGTGTCCACTTGTCCGCGAGCCGCCCCTTCGCGTCGTAAATGACCACGTTGTTCTTGACGTGATCGGTGACGAAGACGACCCGTCCGTCCTTCGTCTCGACGATGCCGTGACAGTTCTTGATGTCCACGCCGCCGAGCATGCCCCAACCCGATACGACGCGGTACCGAAAGTCACCATGCCCGAGAACCCTGTTGCGTGCCTCGTCGCTACGAACGATCACGCCGGGGAACAGCGCGGCGGAAACCGCACCAGTCGATGTCGCGAGAAAGGTTCGTCGTTTCATGGTTTGCTCCGCGTTTCGTTCTATCGGTCAGACCACGGTGGTCGGAGCGGAAAGTATCAAAATGAAATCAGCACAAGTGCCTTGATGGCTCAGCCAAACCGATTCCGCAGTCGACACAGTCGGCCGAGCCATCGTCTTGTATAGGCGAGCCGCACGCGAGACAGATCGACGGACGCAGCCGCTTGCGCTTCAGAATCGCCATCGCCTCCCGTCCGATCAGTTGGATTCGTGAACGACGGTTTTTCATCCGTGTGATGCCATAAGAAACACCGATCGCCCCGGCCAAGGCGACGAACTTGTATTGGCTGACACTCGCGATCGCATCGAAAAGAAAGTACAGCACCGCGCCGACGATCATCGAGACACCGAACCAGAAGTTCTCCTTCTGCTTCGCCGCCCGTGTCGCCTCGCGGAGGATCGCGTCGCGCTGCGGCTCGGTCAGGATGGTTTCGAGCGAAGCAAGTCCCTCGCGCGTCGCGCGAAAAGCCGTCCGGTATGCATCCCGCTCGTCCATCGACTCAGTTTAGGATAGACCCGTCGTGACCGTCGCGAAGAAGCCGCCGGAGCGCGACCAGGGCCTTAGAACGTGTACGAGAATTACCCTAGGTGGGATAGGCGTCCCGCCTGTCGTCGCGACGAAGTCGTGAATGGAAAGGCTTTGGGCTGCGACCAGGCGGCGGGCGAGACGCCCACCCCACCTTTTCGTACGAGTTCTTAACCCAAGGCGCCCAGCCGCTCGTAGCCGTCGCGCAGCATTTGCTTGGTTTTCTCCCAGCCGATGCAGGCGTCGGTGATCGACACGCCGCGCTTCAGTTGGCTTCGGACATCGTCGCCGGGCTCGACCTTACCGGGCAGTTTCTGGTTGCCTTCTTCGAGGTTGGACTCGATCATCGTGCCGGTGATGAA
>JBMYUK010000026.1:0-13610 GCA_049605275.1 Phycisphaeraceae bacterium | reverse complement strand
CGTCGCGGCGCTGCTGCTGCTGTTCTGCATCCGCTGCGTCATCCAGCTCTGGGCCTACGCCCGCGCCATCGCCAGCGGCGCGCTGCACGCCGACATCGATCAGATGCTCCGGCTGCTCGGCATCCGCGAGAAGTTCCAGATCATCGTCGCCGCCGACGACGTCGAGCACTCCAAACCCGATCCGACGACCTACGCGATGGCGTTTGACAAGCTCGCCGCCAAACACCCCGACGCCGAACTCAGCCCCGACACCACGCTCGCGATCGAAGACACCGGCGCAGGCCTTCAATCCGCTATCGGCGCGGGCCTGCAAACCCTCGCGCTGCAAACCACGTCGCCGCCCAAGGTGTTACAACACGCCGGCCGCGTCATCGAGGACCTCTCCGGCGTCACCCTCGCCACATTAAACAAGTGGTACGGGTAAACAACGCATTACCAAAAAGAAGCCCACCGCTTGCAAGCTCGGCGGCACGCCGCGGGATTAAATCGTCTTAAACTACGCGTCATGACAGACAACGCCCCCCTCATGCTCTCCATCTCCGGCATGCGCGGCCTCATCGGGCAATCCCTCACCCCGCCCGTCGCCGCGCGATTCGGCGCCGCCTTCGGGTCCTGGCTCTTCGCCAACCGACGCCCGGGCAACGACCAAAGCCAGCCGCCGACCGTCGCGCTCGGCCGAGACTCGCGCAAGTCCGGCCCGATGATTCAAGCCGCCGTCGCCGCGGGCCTCGCCTCCACCGGTTGCAAAGTCATCCGCGTCGGCATCCTCTCCACACCGGGCGTCGCCGTGGCGATGGATCACTTCCGGGCCGACGGCGGCATGGTCATCACCGCTAGCCACAACCCCTTCCCATGGAACGGCATCAAACCGCTCCGACACGACGGCGTCGCGCCGCCGCCCGACGAAGTCGCCGAGATCATCCGACGCTTCAACGATGACGACTTCGATTACGTCGGCACCGATCGACTCATCGCCTTCGAAGACTTCCCCGCCGGCGATAAACACCACGTCGACAAGGCCCTCGCCCTCGTCGATGTCGATCTCATCAAGGCCGCGAACCTCACCGCGACCGTCGACTCGGTCCACGGGGCCGGCGGCGACGAAGCCCGACACCTGCTCCACGCCCTCGGCGTCAAACTCCACCACCTCTACGCCGAGCCCACCGGCGACTTCCCGCACACCCCCGAGCCCACCCGAGACAACCTCACCGAACTCAGCGAACAAACCGCCAAACTCGGAGCCGACGTCGGCTTCGCGCAAGACCCCGACGCCGACCGCCTCGCCGTCGTCGATGAAAACGGCACTTACATCGGCGAGGAATACACGCTCGCCCTATGCGCCCTGCACAAACTTCGCGCGGGCGACACCATCGCCGCCAACCTCTCGACCAGCCGAATGGTCGACGACATCGCTCGATCCGTCGGCGCAACCGTCGTCCGCACCCCCGTCGGCGAAGCCAACGTCACCCAAGGCATGCGCGACCGCCACGCCACCCTCGGCGGCGAAGGCAACGGCGGCATCATCGACAACCGCGTCAGCCAGGTCCGCGACTCCATCATCGGCATGGCCTACCTCCTCGAACTCATCGCCCAGCGCAAACAACCGCTCAGCGAAATCATCAAAGACATCCCCGCCTACGCGATCGTCAAAGACAAGTGTGACGTCGACCCGGCCATCCTCGAAACGATGCCCGCCAAGATGCAGGCCGCCTTCGCCAAAGAGAAGATCGACCTGCAAGACGGCGTCCGCGTCGACTGGCCCGACCGATGGGTCCACGTCCGCCCGTCCAACACCGAACCCATCATCCGCATCATCGCCGAAGCCAGCGAAGCATCACAGGCCGAAGCACTGATCCAACAAGTCCGCGACACGCTCGGCCTGGCCTGAACGATCTTGCGCCGACAACCTCACCAGTCCGTCCGGATCTCCACCGGCGGGCGATCGCCCTCGGGCAGGCGCGGCAGGTCCGGCCAGGCGGGCTCGAACGTCGCGCGGAGCACCGTGCGGTACGTCGGCAGATCGTCGTCCATCGCCTCGATCTTCAGCGGCAGCATGTACGCCCGCGCGATCGGGTCCCAATGCTTTTCCTGCTCCGACTTCGTCGTCAGGTCGAACGCCCAGCGGAAGCCGCGCTGCCGACCCTGGGCATCGAGAACCAGCTGCCCCTTGTCGTCCAGGAGCCGCAGCTCGACCATCAGCTTGCCGACATCTTTGGTTGGCTCGTTGAACACGTCGAGCAGTTCGACGCGCGCTTCGAGGCGCAGCTCGTCGCGCTCGTTGACGTAGCGCGACGCCGGGTGCACGCGGACATCCGTCGCGTGCGGGAACCAGCTAGGCCACTGCTTCTCCGCGGCCTGGGCCTCGGCGTCGATCGCGCGCGTCTGCGGATCGACAACGCTGCCTTTGGACCCGCAGCCCGCAAGCAACGCAGCGACAGACACGATCAACAAAACCCGGCAGCGAACGACGTGCATGACCGAAGCATAAACCTGCGAACGCATCGCGACAAGCGATCACGCCACGCGGCGGCTTTGGTCCATCTTCTCCAGAAGGTCGGCTAGGCGATGCTGGGTCTGTTCGAACCGCTGGATCGCCGCGGTGTTTTGCTGCACCAGGCCGATGAGGATCGAGAGCTCCTGCCGCTGGGCGATCAACAACTGATGCGCCTGGGTGAGTTCCTGTTCGCGGCGGCGTGAGTACATCCGCTCCCACAGCCACAGCGCACCCATGAGCCCGGCCACGCCGAGTTGGGTCACCGATCGAATCGATTCGAGGTCATCGATCACGCGATTGCTCCAAAATTAAACGGGTTCGCGGCGCATCATCCGAAACGCCAAAGCCGATGCGAACGCCCTGGATGCGGGCGATCGGTCCGTCGAAACGCGACGGGCTGCCGTCGATCCCGAGGTTCGCCCCGAGCGCCTCGCGGACGCGGTCGCCGGGGCGCAGCGCCGTCCACGAGCCGTGGAGTTGCAGCGTCGCTCGGGCCGAGCCGCCGGGCGAGCCGGCGATCGCGTCGCGCAGTTCGCTGGCGAGGGCCAAGCGATCGTCGGCCGTGTCTGCGGTGAGCGTGCCGCCCGCAATCGCGTCCGCGTGAAGGCTGCCGGGCACGACGCGACGCCAGGCGAAGCGATCGCCGAGATCGAGGATGCGCGTCGGCGCCGGCCCGGCGAAGGGGTTGCCGTCCCACCGCTGCGTTTCGATCGGCAGCGGCGAAGGCAAGCTGGCCGTCACGCGGATGCGAAGCGTCCCCGCCTTCGCCGCGGCGAGGATGCCGCTCGGCAGGGCGTCGTCGGCGAGCAAGACGCCGGCCCGATCCGTCGATACCTCGGCTGCGCCGGGATAGGCCGACCAACTCGCGCCGCCGTCCGTGCTCGACTCGATCACCGGGGGCAGCGCGCGCCGCGCGTCGCTGCGCGTCAGACACGGACCCAGTCGCAGCGCGCGATCGATCGAGCCCGGCCGTCCGAAAAGCGCACCCGCATCGAACGCGTCGAGATCAAACGGCGGCTCGCGATACGCCCCGTCCTCATTCAGCACCCAGTTGCGATAGACCCCGGCGAATCGGCTGAAGTCGGTACTCGTCAACCGGTCGTAGTCGCTGTCCGGCCGACCTTCGAGCCCCGGATCCCATCCCGGCTGCAGCGCGAACGTGTCTTCAACGACCGGGCGATCGCCGCGCGCGACCCACCGCCTCGGAGGCTTGGCTTCGCGATCGACCGCCACCGAGATCACGCGTCCGCCGCGCCCCTGCGCATCGGGCCAGGGCAGCGAGACGTGTCGCCCGTCGTCTCCGGCGATCAGCGTGAGCGTGCGTCGAGCGCGACCGCCTTCAAACACGAGGGTTTGTTCGATCGCGAGGCCGAAGGCGCTCGTCGCCGATCGCAGCCGCGAGCCGATCGTCATCGATCGCGTCGCGTCGGGCGTAACGCAGAGCGAGCGCGTTTCGGAGTCGACCGCCGCGACACACTCCGCATCGATCAAGGCGCAGACGCGTTGCAGCAACGCTTCGAGCGACAGGCCTTCGCTCGGCCAACCCTCGATCGTCGACGTCGGCTCGTCGAGGATCGCCGCCAACCGATCCTTGACCATCATTAAGTCTCGGTCCAAGCCGCTGGATCGGTTCGCTTGTTCGTCCATCGACTCGCCGGCCAGCAGCACCTGCCAACGCACCTCGCCATCGGCGAGCGCGTGGGGGATCGCGAGCGTGATCTCGCCAGGGGGAAGCGGCGTATCGTCACGTTTCGCGGCGACCGAACGCGAGAGCGTTGCCACGCGCCGATCGAGCGGCGCCTCGGCGTCGAATCGCGTCACAGACCAATCGAGCCGCGGGATCGCGCCGATGAACACCGTCGGCCGCAGCGCCTGGCTCACCGACTCATCAGATAAAGGACCAACGGCAGCGATGGCTCGGTTCATACTCAGCGCTCCAAAAGGGTCAGCGATTGATCGGGTGCCGCTTCGGGCAACACCTCGGCCGACCACGGCGTCACCCATTGGCCGGCGTCCTGCGAAACGACAAAGCGATAACGCGTCGGCTGCGTCGGTCGCTCGAATGCGAAGCTCAGTCGCTGCTGCCCGGACAGCGGCGAAGCGGTAGCGACCGCGACGATCGGCTCGTCGCCGACTTGTGATTGCAACGCGACCGATCGAACCCCGAGCCCGCGCAACACCGTCGCCCACACCGCGGTCGCACGCAACTCCGACACGCCTTCGTCGATCCGCCAGTCGATCGCGTCGGGCCAAGCGGGCAGGGTCGGGCGTTCGACGATGCCCGAGGTCGCCGCCGCGAAGACGGCCGAGCTGCCGAGGTCCGATCGGCCGTGCTCGTCGATCCGCCGTACGAGAAAGCGAAAAGACGCACCATCGGAAACCACGTCGGGCTCGATCGTCAGCGACCGTCGGCCCGCGTGAAGGATCGCGAGCGGGGTGTCGCTTTCGACTTGATCCAGTCGGTCGACCGGGCCGAAGACGTCGTAGCCCGCCTTGGGAAACGGGATGACGGCGAGGGGATCGCCGACGATCTGAAGCCCGTCGCGGAGAAAAGGTTGAGCCGTGAGCCAGGCCTCGGCGACCGTCCACCCCAAACGCAGCGCACCGAAAAACAGGTGCGGCAGCGGCAGGGCGCTGAGCGAATACGCTCGGCTCGGCGAGGCCGACAACGCGTAACCCGCACGCAGCGCTCGGTTCATCCAATCGCTCGCCGAGGCGTCGCGCAGCGTGACCGCCGGCTGCGGCTCGGGGTCGAACTGAAGGCACATCGCCCGTCGACCGCCGTCGCTATCGAAGAAATCAGACGACGGCGCCGCATCGCGCCAGCCCCACAACACCGATTCGCCTGTCGCCTGTGCCGGTCCGATCGCATCAAAGACGACCGTGGGAAGTCGCAGGCTCGCCGCACCGGGGCCCGACGCCCAGTCCGCGACCGGCTGGGTATAGACCGGTCCGATGTTGGGGTTATCCGGATTGATGTCGATCAAGACATCCGCCGCGCCGTCGTGGCGCAGCGGCTGATCGCGCAGGCCATCGGCGCGATCGATCATCGCGATCGCCTCGGCCAGGCTCGGCGCATCAATCCGGCCGGTCATGCGTACGCCCAGTTGCCATAAATCGGTGGGGCGGTCGGCGAGGGTGCTTTGGTAAGCGGGGTTGACGACGGGCAGGCCGTGCGCGTCGTCGGTGTGCAGGTAGGACGCGATCGGCGTGAGCGTGCCTTGACCGGCGACGTCGGCATACCCGGGTACGTTGTAGCCCAGCAGCACGCCGAAGACCCGCTCGCGCAGGGCGTTGTCATCGAGGTAGTCGCCGATTTGCTGCCGCATCGACTCGAATTGCGGCGCGGTGATCGTCTCCTGCGCCGGCAGGTCGAGTCCGCAGAGGTTTGCATGCGGAACGCCGCGTCGCTGGCGATAGGCCTCTGCCCATGCGGCGCTGTCGCCGTCGTTTCGGTGGTAGACCACGAGCCAGCGCCTCGGATCGCTGGCATCGGGTTCGCTCGGCTCGGAAAGCGGCACGCCGATGGGTTGTGTCGCGCAGCGCCATCGATCCAGATCGAGGGTGCCCGACGCGTTGGTATTGATGAAGGCGGCTCCGAGCCAGACGGACGCGGTCGCGGCCACCGTGGCCGAGGCGCTATCGCGGTCGACGCCATTGATCCGCAGGGTCGCCAGCCCCGCCGTTTCGTTCATCCCGACTTCGATCGTGTGCCAGGCGATCTCATCGGTCAACGAAGCGGCCAGCGAGGTCTCGCCGACGTCGAGGCGAATAGCGCCCACAGTCTGGTCCAGCGTAAGTTGCCAAGCGCTATAGCCATCGGCGTCGAACCCGCCTGCGATCGCGATCGAGCCTGCGTCGAGGCTTACGGCGTTCAGCATGAACCGCGTGTGCAGCGTCGGCTGCGGCGAAGTAAACGCGTGATGCAACACCGCGGGCGGCGAGGCGGAGTCGATGCGAAGCGTCGTGGTGCCGAGCAACTCGGGCGGCGGGTTGAGCACGGATTGAGAGAGTGCGGTGGTCAAAGCGTTTCCTCAGCTGGCGGGTGGCAGAGCGAGTCGGCCGATGCCCAGGCCGTAGAGCCATCGCACCTCGTCGGGTGACAGGGCTTGATTCAGGATCGACAGTTCGTCGAGGTAGAGGTCCGACGGGTCGTTGCCGACCGAGCCGACGTTGAGCGTTGTGGGAAAGATGCCGGTGGTGTGGCCGGTGTCTTCGGCGTCGAGTCGTCCGTCGGCGTACCAGCGGATGACGCCGGTGGCGTCGCGCGTCAGGACGAACATCCGCCAGTTGGTATCGAGGACGGCGTTTGCAAAGAAGTTGCCCTCGCCGGCGACGTAGAAGTGCATCCGTCCGTCGCCGTAGAGAAAGAACTGCATCCGCCCGACCACGCCTGGCACCAATTGTCGGATGAACGGTCCGCCGTTGATGATGCCCTGCGGAACGCGCGCCCAGAACGCCACGGAGAACGGCGTTCCCGTGCCCGTGGGGAGGACGGGGATCGAAGAGACGGCCGAGCCGTTGTTGAAACGCACCGCTGTATCGCTGTCGGCCTGAATCGCGCCGGGCTCGCCGAGCGCCGCGTTACCGGTGAGGCTCAGCGGGTAGTTGCCGGTCTCGTCGGCGAGCGTCGCGCCGCTCGTTTCGCCGAAGCGCCAATAGGCTCGCGGATTGAACCCGAGCAGCGCGTTGCTGTAAGCGGGGACCGCGAGCGGCGGATCCGACAACTCGCCGAAACCGGGCACTTCGAAATCGATGTCTTTCAGAATCGCCATGGATTACGCCTTGAGGAGGGTCTCGAATCGAAGATCGGTGATGAGCGTGATCGCGCCGCTTGCGAGTTGTACTTGTGCGAGCCGGAGGTGGTCGCCGATCGGCCAACCCGCGCCGATGTCCCCCGTCGCGATCTCGGCAGCGCCCGCGTTGTCCTGCAGCCAGACCAGCGCGGTGCTGTTGTTGTAGAGACCCAGGTCGACCGTGCCGCCCGCGTAGTGCAATGCCTGGCCCGCGATCGAGCATCGCCCCGGTGCGATGGAGATGGATGCTGCGGCGCCGGCGTCTTGCCAGACGCGTAGATCACCCGCCGAGGACTCCGCCAGTCGATGCAGGGCGTCGATCAGCCACTCGTAATACGGCTGCAGCCCGGCCTCGGGATAGGTCAGGCCGACCGTCGGGTGGCGACCGCCGACGAGTGCGGCGATCTGTTCGCTGGTTAAATCTTGAGACGACATCTCGAGTGCTCCGTCTGAGTGAAGTGGAGGAATTAGAGGGGGCGATGGGCCTTGATGACAACGAGAACGGCCGCGTCGGTGGGCTGTTGAGAGACCGTGCCGTTCGCGGTGTAAGTCGCGTCGATCGTGATGAGATCGCCTCGGCTGACGGTCTGATCGCCGTTGGAAACGATCGCGCCGGACGTGCCGTCGCCCTGGTCCGTGCACCGGAATCCCGTGCCGTCGGCGGCGGTCAACTCGGCGGAAGCGCTGGTGATCGGCGAGCCGTTGACAAAGGCATCGACCGCAAGCCCATCCGCACCGTCGCTGGATGCGATGTTGTTTCGGCACGACAAGATCACCGCGACGACCTCGCCGTCGATCGGCACCGCGCCGACCAGTTGGCCGGTCTGCGTCGTGGTGAACGCTCCGGCGTGATGCCACTGCAAATCGCAGGCGCCGACGAGGTGATGCGATTGCCCGAGGTATGACTGTTGGAGAAACCCGGTCGATCGGTCGACGCCGAGTCGGGTCGCGTCGGGCAGCGCGCTGGGCAGTGAGAAGGCGAGGTCGACGGTGGCCGAGATGTCCGAGCTGAGGTTGATGAAGGAGAACGTTGCCGGGCCGTCGACGTTTTGTCCGCTGGCGAGGTGGCGGTGCAGCGAGTCGGCGGTGCTGAGCGTGCCGTCGGTCAGGGCGGAGAGGTTGTCGGCCGTGACCGATGTGCCGATGCCATCGAGGGCCTGGTTGATCTCGTCGGTGGTGGCGGTGATGCCGGCGAGGGCCGCGGTCTGCGCCTGGAGCAGCGCCTCGCCGCGGAGGTCTTTGAGCTGCGTCACGGCGTCGGCGTCCGTGGTCGCCTCGGCCAGGGGGATGTACGTCGCGCGATCGGTCGGCAGGCCGGTGGTCGAGTTGACGACCGCCCCGGCCGTGTCGATGTAGACGTGGGTCGTCGCGTCGGCGTTCAATTCGATCGACGCGACGGGCGCGACGTCGCGCGGCTGATCGCCGACGAAGCAACGCCCGCCCCGCACGCCGACGAGTCGTCCACCAACGGGATAGACGCGCAGGTCGTTGGCTCGCTCGAGCGATCGCAGCAGCCGATAGACCATCCGGCGATACGACACGACGTAGGGCGACTGGCCGGTGGGGATGTACTCGACGCCGGTTGCGTCGTCTCGGGACAGCGCGAGCAGCGTGGCATCGTCGGGGTAGATCTCAGGCATCGTCTGGGTTCCATGAAAGGGTGAAGTCGTCGTCGAGCGTGACGCCGGTGGGCGAAGCGGGGAGCCGATCGATGTCGGCATCGAACACGAGGTCATTCGCCGCGGGTTGGCCATCGGCATCGGTGAGCGAGACACGAATCGCATGCGTCTCGGCTCGCAGCGTTCGGTGCGTCCATCGCAGCGCGCGGCCGTCGGTTCCCAGCGGTCCGAAGCCCAGATCGCCGAGGCCGAGCCCCGGCCCGGTGGATGCGTCGTACCCGAAGCCGCCTTCGGCGAACACCGCGCCGAACCCGCCGCGCGGATCGCCGGGAGCAAACAGCGCCTTGCGATCTTCGCTCGGATCATCGTCAACGCGGATCGCCACGCGCGAACCGATCGGAAGACCAACGTCGCGCAGCAGGCTCAAATCGATCGAAGTCAACAGCGCAGGATCGACACCCGCCAAACGCTCTGGCATGGCCCGCGCGGAACAATGCGGCGGCACCGCCAACAACTCGATCGCGGTTTGACCGATCGGCTCGATCATCAGCCACGCCTCGCGCTGGCTCGTCGTCCGGGTTGTCGCGGCGAGTTGCCCATCGACGTACAGCTGCACGAGTCGATCGCCTTGCCGCGGCGCGGACCACATCACGTGGACCAGTCGCCCGCGGTGCGGCCCGGGTGAGACCGCGTGTCGTGCGACGCATCGCTCGAAAACCGCTTGTGTCGGGTTGTTCGTCGTCGTTGGGTTGGTCATGGTCGCATCTGCAAGTAAGTCACGGCGTACTCCGCTGCGTGGCGCGGCCCCAACCGATAAAACAACGCCGGCGCAAAAGACCGCATCAAACAATCGCGCCACGCCTGGCCGTTCTGATCGACGAGCGTCGCGGGCTCCGTGCCGACCAAGGCCTCGATCGCTTCGATCAGGGTTCGCAACTGCGAAGCGCTGTCGGCCACGAGCGTGCCCTGCTGGGTCAAGACGCGCGGCGACAGGCCTTGGGTCACGACCTCGCCGCCGATCGAGCCGGGCGAATCCGCGGTCGCCTCGCGCGATTCGATCGGCCCGAGTTCGACAAGGCTCGGCCCGGCGCTGAATAAATCCAAACCATCAAACGTGATCACAAATCGGCTCCGTCATGGGGTGTTGGGGAGGTCCTTCAGGCCCGCGTCAAGCGGCTCACGCCGACATACCGCTTCTCGTCAGGCAGGCCGTCGCCGGTCGTATCGATCTGCACCGGGCAGCGAGACGCGGCCTCGAACAGTCGCCTGCGATACTCGGCCGCCTTGAAGAGCAACCCGTCGTTGTCGCCGGTGAGCGCCGCGGCGCTGCTGAACACGCGTTCGAGCGTGCCCAATGCTTCGAGGCGAGCCATCAGCGACAGCGACACCACCGCGTCCGCGTCGAGCGGGTGGTCCGGGTCGTCGCGGTCCAGGCCGAGCATGCGCAAGAGCGTTTCGCAGACGAGCGCGGCTTGAGGCGCAAAGGTCCGCTGCACCACGGCGGCCGAGGCGACATCGCCCGGCGGGATGCCCGGGTCCGAGGTGCGTGCGCGGGGCAGCGACACCGTGAGGGTCATCGCGTCAAGGCGGGCGATCACCTCGACCGGCGTCTTACCGACGAGCAACACCGCGCCCGCATCGACCCCAGCCGCCTCGAAATCGGCCGTGGCCGAAGCGAGCGTCGTGCCTACGATCTCGCCGTCGTTAACGCCGATCCGCTGCTGGCTGATCCAGGGCAGATCGTTGAAGAGCATCGGCTCATACAACAACAAATCACGGTCGGTCGAAAAGTTCATCGCGTCTCTCTGAGTTCGTGGTCAAAAGCCTCGGCCCCGCTTCCGCGACGCCGAAGCCAGGAGAAAAGAAGGCCGTTAGGCAACCGCCAGATTCCCGATCACGCCGTGCGCCAGTTCGTTGCGCATCTCGAGCGTGTACTCGCCGATGACCTGTCCGCGTTCGCGGTCGCCGTCGGCGCTCAGCGGCTTGTAGTGGAAGCTCCGGCCCGACAGCGGCAGCACGTCGATCCGCGAGCTGTCCAGCAGCACCACCGTATCGCTCGGCACCCATCGGCTCAGGACGACCCGACAGACCCCGAAATCGCTCTCATACACGCTGACCATGTCGCGGAATCGCGTGCTCTTCTCGTCGTAGCCGCGCGACGAGGCGATGAAGCCGTTGATCGCGCGCTTCTGCAGCCCGCCGACGAGGATCGTGTCGACCCCGCCGTTGGACTGCTCCCACACCGCGCGGAGATTCGCGTTGAGGACATCTTCAGTCAATGCTGCACCGCCGGCGTCATCGACATGGGTTGTGATGGACGGGATGATGCCGCGCATCGTGCGGCGGACGGTCGACGAGCCCTGCGGATCGCTGGCCGGGGCGACGCCGTTGATGACGCAATTCTCCAGATCGCGGACCAGCTCGCGCAGGCGCTCCTGCTTCTGGTAGTCGAGTTCGTCGGCGATCGCGGCCTGCTTCGCCGCCAGTTGACTGCCCGAGACCTCGACGCCGGCGGTGAAGATCTGTGTGACGTTACTTTGCCGCACGCGGTTGGTGAAACGCGCGGTCGGGGCGTCGTCGCCTTCGAGCGCGGCGTTGCCGAGGATGCGCAGGGTCTGGGCGTCCGCGATCGCCTCGGCCGAGGTCCCGCCGTAGCCGCGCACGACCGTGAGGGTGTCGCTCGACACGGCGGTGACGAACATCACCTCGCCCGAGCCCTCGGCCTGGACCTGATCGCCGACGCGAAACCGATCGCCGTTAACCACGTCGAAACTCGTGTCGCCGGTCGGCGAGCTGATCGACCCGTCGTCGATCGCATCGGTGTTGGGCAGCAGTTGGTCTTCGAGCCACTGGTGGACGGTCGACGTGGCCGAGCGCTGCGGGTCGCCGAGGTGATCGAGCAGCGGCGTTTCGTACGGGCTCACGATGCCGACGATGTCGCCGATGTCTTCGACCAGCTCGGGCAGCATTGCCCCCGCGGAGTAGGTTGCTTTGCCTGTAAAACTCATGATGGATTCCTTTTGATGGAGTTGCAAGTGAAGTGTGTTGACGCCGGCTTAAGGCCGCCGACGAAGCCTCAGGTAACGCAGCAGGTCTCGCCGATCGCCGCTGTGTTGCGCCCGCTCGGCCGCCTGGGCCAGGGGGTCGTCCAGACCCTCGATCTCCGGCGCCAGCGCAAGCCCGCCCGCGCCAGCGCCCTCCGGATGAAACAAAAACGGCTTGTGGCGTCGCAGGTCCTCGACCGCCTCGGCCACGTCCGGCTCGTCCATCGATTGCACCGCCGCCTCCGTCAGCAAACGCGCCGCATCCAGATCGATCGCGTCCGCCTCGGCCAATAGCGCGTCGATCCGATGCCGCCGTTCGAGTGCGGTCACGGTTTCCTCAGCCGAGGCGCAGCGCTTCTGCGCCGCGTCGAGCTGACCCCGCAACGCCTCGAGTTCCTGCTCGGCTTGCTGCGCACGCTTGCGGTAACGGATCGCCTCGGCGACGGGCACCAGCCTCTCCCCCGACGCGTCGTCGGGTCGCGGCGAGCGATCGCCCGCCTCGGGCTGTTCCCTCGCTTCGGTACCCGCGGCTTCAGCGGCTGCTGCGTCCGTGTGATTCAGTGAATCGGTGACAATCGACATGTGTTACTCCTGATCTTGTTGGAGGGTGGCTTCGGATTCGTCGGGGACGCAGTCGCCGTATCCGAGCTCGTTGAGCACGGTCTGCCGCGGCACGCCCAGCGCGATTTTTTGCTGCGCGAGGTCGAGTTGATCCCGCTGGTTGTCCGGGATCGGGTCGGGCCAATCGATGCGCACCCGCCGCTCGTCCGGGGTGTTCGGCAGGACGCCGTAGACATCCGCCGCATGAAGAATCAACTCGCAGAGCCGCTGCAGGCCGGCCCCGTACGTCACGCGCTTGCGCTCGATGCGAGCGAGCAGGCCCATCAGCACCAATCGCACCGCGTTCTGGCTCGACAGGTTGCCGACCTTGCCGCGCAACACACCCGCCGCGACCGGCGAGACGCCCGAGGTCTTGTCCAGCGCATCGCGGAGATCGCGGATGTGCGCTTCTTCGGACGGGGCGCTCGCGTCGCCGCCGAACTCCTGGATCGTCGCCTCGGGATTGTCGGTCTGCCACATCTGGCCCGGCGCGATCGGCCGCTCGGTGAACTGCTCGATCCCCTTGCCCAGATACATCTTGAAGGCCTGCATCGTGATCCGGTTCGCGCGGTCCGACAGACGGGTGTTCAACTCGTCCTGCAGCGGGATCAGCGGCTCGACCTCGCTGAGCCCGCTGTAGCTCAGCGGCTGCGGCAGGTTCTGGATATGAACGACCGGAACACGCCCCAACCGATTGCGCGCCGCACCGATCCGCTGATAGCCCTTGCCCGGCAACTCGACCAGGTCGACGACCTCGTCCGCGTGCCAGACCTGAAGCCGATGCCGAATAGACGCCGACGCAGCAGCATGGCCGACGAGTCGATCGCGCACCCGATCCAACAGCGTCGGCTGGGCGTCTCGCGCCGGCATCCCGACCCGCAGCACATAGCCTTCGAGCCGCCGATAGTCGTCCTCGGCCAGAACGGGGATGCCGCGCTCTTCGAGGGCCGCCAACACGCGTTCGACGGCAGCATCCATGCACGCGATCTCGGCGAGGCGCAGCGCACGGCCCTCACCGAGCTGCCAGTACGGGGCCGCGTAGTCGGCGGGCGCCTGA
>JBMYUK010000025.1:0-13743 GCA_049605275.1 Phycisphaeraceae bacterium | reverse complement strand
GCTCGTGTGCCCATCGGCCGAGCAGCTGATGGCCCATCTGGGCTTGTGTTTTACTCGGCGGCGGCAGCGAGATGGCGGCCGCGTCTTTGAAGTCTTCGGGATCGCTGAACGGGGCCCAGCGAATCTCGTCGGCGTGTTGCGGCCACGCTATCGCCCCGATCAGACATATTGCGAACAAGAACAAGCAGATGAATCGGTCTAATCGCAAGGTTGTCACTTTCTATGGAAACTTGAATAAGTCACGCACATGACGTGGATCATGGCCTATCACATCGAGATGACGAGCCCGTTACCAAACTCTAAGTCATCGGAACGCTGATCGCGATCTCATGTAGACTCATCTTATGGAAAACGACCAGGAACGTCAGGAACGACACAACCGCGAGATCGCGCTCTCCCGCGAGACCTGGCGGCTCTTCCGCATCCTCTCCGAATTCGTCGACGGGTTCGACGTGATGTCGCAGATCGGCGCGGGGATCACCGTCTTCGGCTCGGCGCGCACCAAGCCCGGCGAGAAGTACTACGAACTCGCCGTCGACTGCGGCAAAAAAATCTGCGCCAAGCACTTCGCCGTCATCACCGGCGGGGGGCCGGGCATCATGGAAGCGGCCAACAAGGGCGCGATGGACTGCGGCGGCCACAGCGTCGGGCTCAACATCGACCTGCCCTTCGAGCAAGAGCCCAACCCCTACCAGACCCACGCGCTCGACTTCCGCTACTTCTTCGTCCGCAAAGTCATGTTCGTCAAGTACTCCTGCGGGTTCATCATCTTCCCCGGCGGCTTCGGCACAATGGATGAACTCTTCGAAACCCTCACCCTCGCGCAGACTCAGAAGATTCATCCTTTCCCCATCGTCCTCATCGGCCACGACTTCTGGGACGGGCTGATCGACTGGGTCAAAGCGACGCTCGACGAAAAGTTCCACACGATCAGCCCCGAAGACATGGACCTCATCCAAGTCTCGGACAGCGTCGACGACGCGATCAAGATCATCGCGGACGCCTTCGAGCCCGACAAATGGAAGAACCAGAAACGCCCCGCGATGCCCGGGCCATCGCTCAAGACCGCGCACCTCGAAGAAGACCTCGAAAGGTAAACCCCGAGAGCGCTCCATTAGCGTCGGCCCGCAAGGGCCGGGCGATCTGACCCGGACACAATGTATGCGGAAGGTCTTCGGCTGCCGCACCACTGGATTCATGTGCGGCGATTTGGCCAAACGACGTGAGCCGCTGCGATATCAATAGGCCTTGCGGATCGTCGCGCCGGGGTAGTAGAAGGCGAGGATTTTCTCGTGGCGGTTGCCGGTGGAGGCCATGTGTTGCGTGCCGAATTGGCAGAGGCCCACGCCGTGGCCGAAGCCTTGGCCGGTGATGTTGACCGCGTTGTCGGCGACGGTGTAGACGGCGTGGCTGGAGTAGATCATGTTGCTGCTGTCGACGGCGGGCAGGCCGTTGGCGGGGAAGTTCGTCGCCATGCGCAGGTCCTCGACGTTCATGTTGATCGTCTGTCCGTTGACGTCGGTCACGCGGAATCGCGTCGGTCGGCCCACGCCGTTGTTGGCGATGACCTCGACGCGTGACAGTCGGCCGAGCGAGGCGCAGGCGTGCTGATTAACCTTGCCCCACGCGGCGATGCGTTTGGAGAGGGTGTCTCGGTCGCGCGTGACCGGTCCCCAGCGGAACTTGCTGGACTGTTGGCCCCAGCCGCCGTGCGCTCGGCCGCGGAGGGGGGCGAGGTCGTCGACTTTCTCCGGCCATGCTGCGACGGCGTCTTGTCCGAGTCCGCCGGAGCAACTCGAATAAAACGCGGGCAGCACCCGGCGCTCGAACACCAGCACCTGGCCGGTGGTGTCGGCGACGGCGGCGCGGGCCTTTTCGCTCGCTTTGTCACCGATGTAGGCCTGGCTGGCCTGGCTCGCTTCGAGGTCGAAGTGGCTGTTGACGCGGATCGGCAGGTTCTTCTCCCAGATCGCGTAGCTGCGCGCGGCGATGGCCTGGGCGCGATAGGCCTCGGGGTCCCAGTTGGGGTAGAGCTCTTTGGACAGCACGCCGGGCAGGTACGACTCCATGCCGACGTGGTTGACGAGGTCGAACTCGCCGGTGGGTCGGCCGGCCTTGTCGGTGCGGGCGACAAGTTCGAGCTTGCCGGGGTAGGGGTGTTCGCCGACGGTGAGTCGGCCGACGTTGCTGATGATTTCGAGGGTGGACAGGCGCCAGCGGATGCGCTTGCCGTTGGGTTCGGTGAGGACGAAGCCTTGCTTGTCGTGGGCGACGCGGAGGGGGGCCTGGAAGGTGTAGGGCCTGGCTTTACCGAGATCGCCGTAGCCCGGGCCCACGCGGACGGATCCGCCGAGGCCGAACATCGCTTCGGTCTGCGCTCGGCCGATGCGGATGCGCAGGTCCGGCTCGGTGCTGTAGGTTTGCACAAGCGGTCCGCGCCGCGCGGTCAGAGTCGATTCCGTATCGGCCTGCTGCGGCGCGGGTTTGATCGCGGCGGGCGGCGGGGCCTGCGCGGTGGTCGCGCGGTGGTGCTGGCACGACCCGATGAGGCCGAGGGCGACGAGCGAGGTCAGGATCGACAGGGCTTTGACGTGGGGCATGGCGGGATCGGTTTGAGCGTGGCAAGCGTCGCGCGGATTCGCACGGCATCGGGTAGATCGACAAAATCCATCGCGCCGCGGCAATATCGCATCGCAAGGGCCTGGGCGCGTACAATCGGGCCGATGTCCGCCAGCCTACACGAGCTCAATCGGCGCTTCGGCATCCCCCGCGTGCTGCGTTTCTCGGCCGGCGAGGGCGGGCTCTGGCGCGCCGAAGTCACGACCGAGCACTGCACCGCCGAGCTCTACCGCCACGGCGCACAACTCACGCGCTGGTGGCCGACGGGTCACGACGAGGTCCTCTGGTTGTCGCAACAAGCGCGGTTTCTCTACGACAAAGCAATCCGCGGCGGCGTGCCCGTCTGCTTCCCCTGGTTCGCCGACAATCGACCCGCCCACGATCCCGACGGCCCGGCCCACGGCTACGCCCGCATCACCACTTGGCAATTCACCGACGCCAAGCAACACGACGACCGCCGCGTCACCCTCTCGCTACGTACCGACATCGACCCCTTCGAACTCCGCTACGACGTCACCTTCGGGCCATCGCTCGAGATGTCGCTGACCGTTACCAACGCGTCGAGCGCCCCGGCTCACTTCGAGAGCGCGCTGCACACCTACTTCGTCGTCAGCCAGATCAAGCAGGTCCACGTCACCGGCCTCGAACACGCACGCTATCTCGATACCGTCGGCGGCGAGTCGAGACCGATGCAACAAGACGGCGAGCCGATTCGCTTTGACGCCGAGACCGATCGCACGTACGAGAGCGACGCGGCGACCCGACTTGTCGACCCGGGCCTGCAGCGGATCATCACGATCGAGAAAACGAACAGCCAGTCGACGGTCGTCTGGAATCCTTGGGATCGCAAGGCCAAAGCGATGGGCGACTTCGGCGACGACGAGTGGCCGGGCATGCTCTGCGTCGAGTCGGGCAACATCGAGCCGAACGCGATCGCGCTCGAGCCCGGCGCGTCGCACGCGATGCGCGTGGTCATCGGAGTCGAGTCGATCGGGGCGGATTGATGCTGCACGCCGAGACGATCACGCTGCGGGGTGACGATGCCGCTTCGATCGATCGCGCAGCAAACCTGCTGCGCAATGGCGAACTCGTCGCGATGCCGACCGAGACCGTCTACGGCCTGGCCGCGCATGCGCTGGACGAAGCCGCGGTCGCCGGCGTGTTTCGCGCGAAACGTCGGCCGAGCTTCGATCCGCTGATCGTGCACACGGCCGACGCGACGCACGCCGAGCAACTCGGGCGGTTCGACGACCGTGCCCGTCGACTCGCCGAGGCGTTTTGGCCCGGGCCGATGACGCTGGTCCTGCCGCGGATGCGCGACCAGGCGCAGCGGCCGATCGTCCCCGATCTCGTCACGGCCGGCCTCGACGCAGTGGGCCTGCGCGTGCCGGATCACCCCGTTGCGACGCGGCTGTTGGAAGCGAGCCGTCTGCCCCTGGCCGCGCCGAGCGCGAACCGTTTCGGGTCGATCAGCCCGACGCTGGCGCGGCACGTCATCGATGAGTTGGACGGCGAGATCGCCGCGGTGCTCGACGGCGGGCCTTGCGATCGCGGGGTCGAGTCGACGGTGCTGCGACTCGATCACGGGGTCGTCGAAGTGCTTCGGCCCGGGGCGCTGCCGAACGAGTTGATCCAAGCGGTCCTCGGCGAGCGAGTCGTCGTTCGAACACCGACCAGTTCGCCGGGCTCGGCGACGGCGACGAACGAGGCGCAACCCGCGCCCGGCATGGTCGACCGACACTACGCCCCGGGCACGCCGATGCGGTTCTTCGAATCACCGGCGCAACTCGAACGCTTCGAGCCGACCGGACGATCGGCGAAGCGCCGGCGTCGCTCAACGACTACGCGGCGGTGCGCAACCTCAGCGCGTCCGGCGATCTCGCCTTCGCCGCCGCGGGTTTATTCAGCGTGCTGCGCGAGTTGGATGCGCTGGGGCTCGACGGGATCGCCGCCCTCGCGGTGACTGACCATGGGCTCGGCCGAGCGATCAACGACCGCCTGCGACGCGGCAGCGCCCGGTAGCCGGCGGGGTTGTCGATTGGTTTGTTCGGCCGCGACCGACCTCAGCGGGATGAGCCCGCTGGCGATTCCAGGACACGAACCATGCGAGTCTTACTCATTCCGATCAACGCATTGGCGAGCGGTCTACTCATCGCGCTCGTATGGTGCTATCGGTGGACGCTGGGCTGGTTCATGGGCGGGCAGTGTCGATTCGATCCGACGTGCAGCCAGTACATGCTCGACGCGGTCGCCAAGCACGGTCCGTGGCGCGGCGGGTTCCGCGGCATCCGTCGCATCCTGCGCTGCCACCCTTGGGGCGGAAGCGGACACGACCCGGCGTAAGAAGAGCAAAAAAATAGAACAGCAGAAGAGCAGAAGACTTCAGTAATTCATCTTGAAGGAGATTTTCTGTTTTTCTGTTCTGATGATGTTCTGCGATTCGACGCTACGCCGCGCGCTTGCCGACCATATTCTGCAGCATGACCGCGATCGCTTCGGGGTTGAGTTGTGCGGTGGCGATGCCCGCGTCCGCGATCGCGCGCGGCATGCCGTAGACCACGGACGAGGCCTCGTCCTGAGCGACGAGCGTTGCGCCCAGCGCGTGCAGGCTTTGCGCCCCGGTGAGTCCGTCGTCGCCGATGCCGGTGAGCACGATGCCGAGCGTCTGCTTGCCGATGGTTTTCGCACAGGATTCGAAGAGCGCCGAGACCGACGGCTTGTACGCCGCTTGCTTCGGCTCGTCGTTGACGGTCGTCAACAACCGCCCGGCCCGCTGGGTGACGTGCAGGTGCTGAGCGCCCGGCGCGAGGTGGATCTGCCCGGGGAGGATCGGCGTGCCGTGGTCGGCGTGCACGACTTTCATCGGGCAGACGTCGTCTAAGCGTTTGGCCATCGATTGCGTGAAGATGAGCGGCATGTGCTGGGCGATCACGACCGGCAGCGGGAAGTCGGCGGGCAGGGCGGGGAGGATCTTTTCGAGGGCCGGCGGTCCGCCCGTCGACGAGCCGATCGCGACCATCTTGTAGTCGGCGAGATTCAGCTTGGGCACGCCGATCGACGGCGCGGCGGGTGCGGATGGATTGGTGCGCGGCTTGCGTGATCGCGCGAGTTCGCGGACGCGGCTGACCAAGTGCGACTTGATCTCGAGAATATTCGCCGCGCAGGTCGAGTGTTCTTTCGCGATGACGTCGGCCGCGCCCATGCGAAGCGCCTGAAGCGACGCCATCGAACCCTCCGTCGTCAGCGACGAGATCATCAGCACCTGCGTGGGCATCTGCCGCATGATGTGTCGCAGCGCCGTCAGCCCGTCCATCACCGGCATCTCGATATCGAGCGTGATGACGTCCGGCTCGTATTCTTTCGCGTATTCCAGAGCCATCTTCCCGTCGTGTGCAACGGCGACGACCTCGATGTCGGGCTCTTCTTCGAGCATCTGCCGGATCGCCCGACGCATAAAAGCGGAGTCATCGGTGACCAGGACGCGCGTCTTCGGGGGAGTTTTGTTCAACATGCCAATCTATACATCGACGCGATCGACGGGCGGGTTGATCCCTACGCCGCGCCGCGCAATTCGCACTCGGCGGAGAGCAACTCGGGCTTGGATTCGCCGCGTTGATACTCGAGTTGTCCCCGCTTGTTGAGTGTTATCCGCACCGGCCCGCGGATTTCGTTCATCACCCGATAACGAAACCCGTTGCAGACCAGCACCGCGTTGGGGTGCAGCTTGCGATTGATCTGCACGTCTACGACGCGACGCTCGTCCGCTTTCTTCCGAAGCGCCTCCAGCGCCGGCTCGGCGCGGTCCAGGTGCTGCTGAACCTCGGCGATCTTGAACGTAATCGGGTTGAGTTCGGCCTGCAGCAGCGCGGCGGTCGTCGATGCGCTCCGCGCGGTCACCGCGTCTTTCTCGTCGAGTAGCTTCTGCCGGTCTATGATCAGGCCGTCGGTCAGCGCCGACAACGCATCGAGCAGCGGGTCGAGTTCGGGCATCAGGCCGATGTGGACGATCGTGTTCGGCTGAGCTCCCGCGCCCAGGTCGAGCACCTCGACCGTTCCGCTCACGCGCGTCTCGCCGCCGATGATCGCGCCGCGCGGGCAGACGATGCTGCCGAGCACGCGGTTGGTGCAGTTGATGATCTCGCGATCGACGCAGAGGTCGCCGCGCACGTCGGTTTCGACGGCGTCGAGGTACTTCGCGTGCAGGTCGCCGTGCACCTCGGCGGTCCCTTGCTCGCGACCCGCGAACCCGCCGAGGGCGCGCAGGTCTCGGCCGGCGATGATGGTTGCCGCCTCGATCAGGCCGCGGACCTCGACGTCTTCGGTCGCCTTGACGACGAAGCAGTCTTTGACGCCGCGGTGTACGAGGATGTTGCCGTCGAAGTCGATGTTGCCGGTGTTGAAGTCGACGTTGTTCTCGACCTCGATCGTGTCGCTGATGGCCGCGGTCTTGCCGTTGATGATGAGGACGCCGCTGGTTTTTGCGATGAGCTGATGCTGGGCGTTGAGCGCGATCGACTCGTCGTATTTGAAGTCGAGCGGCTTGGCGGTGCGGGCGGCGATGACCTTGCCGCGCACGTCTTTGCCTTCTTGACCCGGGACTTCGGGATAGACCTGGCCGAGCACGGCCCCGGCCTCGACGACGTTGTACACCGAGCGGTTATAAAAACTCACCGGCTCGTCGCCGTCGCCGTCGGTGTCTGCGGCATCGACATCGGGATCGGTGTCGTTGTCGGCGTTCTGTTCCTGGGGCGCTTGCGAGGTCCACTCGATGCGGGCATCCTGGCCGTGGACGGCGGCGGTTCCCTCGGCGAGCACGGCTTCGAAGACGCCAGGCGGCGCGTCCTGCGCCTTAGCGATGTAGTCGTCCGCCATCGCCTTGGTCATGGATTCGAGTTCGATGCCCGCTTGAGTGAGCAGCGAATTAAACAGAGAGGGGTTGAGCGTCGCGCGATCGAAATACGCCGGCAGTCTGAGCGTCGCGCTCAGGCCGTTCTCGGCGATCTCGATGGTCGGTTCTCGTGAGTCGTTCATCTTGGGGCCTTGCGAGTCGTCGCCGCGCGTTGCGTTCGGCGTCTACCCGTGCCCCCCAGACCAAACTGCTAAATCACTACGCCGCCGCGCAGCGCTCGAGGGTTTCCTGGATGCGCTGGGACAGGATGTCCGGGGTAAAGGGTTTGACGACGTAGTTATTCACGCCGGCCTTGATCGCCTCGACGACGCGGCTCTTCTCCGCCTCGGTCGTGACCATGATGATCGGCGAGGTGCCGCCCTGAGCGCGGTACTTTTTCACAAAGGTCAGGCCGTCCATGTTCGGCATATTCCAGTCGACCAGGAGCAGCTCGGGCGCGAACGCACCGACCTTGCTCAGCGCGTCGAGTCCGTCGCAGGCCTCCTCGAGCTCGTCGTAACCGAGCTTTATGAGGATGCCCTTCTGGATATTCCGCATGGTTTTCGAGTCGTCTACAAGTAGCACTTTCATCGTGAAGCTCCGATTGCCTTTCAGGCTTGGGTAGGTGTGTGGGTTCGATTCAATTACCCGCTGAAAAACTGATTGCGTGTATTAGCTCGTGGTCGGCGCCGCGGTGGGCAGCAGCAGGGCGACTTCGACGTTGAAGTCCCCGATGTCGCAGGTGCAGGGGATGGCGATGGTCGTCAGGTCCTTGCGTCCGTAGACGTTGTGTCCCGTGCCGACGACGACGGTGGGCGTCGAGATGCCGACGTTCTTGCCGGTGAATTGCGCCTTCGCGCCGCCGGAGACCATGTTGACGAGCTCGCCGATGGCGTCGGCGAAGTCTTCGTGGTCCGCGGCGAGTTCCATGCCGGTGAACAGGGTGACGGCCCGCTCGGCGGTCGCGGTCGGGAAGCTGAGCACGACCGTTCCTTCGACATCGCCGGTCATGCCGATGATGCCCGAGACGTTGTAAGAGGGTGCGCCGTTCTGCTTGATGGTCGGGGTACCGACGTCGACGGGCAGCTGCAGCATCGTTTCAAAGACGTTCGAGATGGAGCCGATAAACGGCGTGATGTAAGCAGGGTCCACGGATGGCCTCCAGGTTGGAATAACACGCCCCCGTAAGGGCTATCGGTTTACGCGGCCCGCTTCTCAAGCGCTGCCGGGGTCTGTCGGATCAATTGCACGACGTCGAGGATCAGGCTCACGCGCCCGTCCTCGCGGATGGTCGCCCCGCTAAACGGGCCGCCCTGGGTGTACGAGTCGTCGAGCGGCTTGATGACGATCTCCTGCTGGCCGATCAGCCGATCGACGCACAGACCCGCCCGCTGGCCGCCCACGGCGACGACGACGGCGAACCTGCCGCCCGGCTCGTCGCCGGATTCGTTCAGGCGGTCGCGCATGTCGGTCAGCGGGAGCACGCTGTCGCGCAGCCGCATGACGCGTTGGCCTCGGATCGTTGAGACCTCGCCCTCTTCGGGGCGGACGATCTCTTCGATCGACTGCAGCGGGATGCTGTAGAGGTGCTGGCCGATCTCGACAATCATGGCGGGCATGATCGCGACGGTCAGCGGGATGAGGATTTCGATCGTCGTGCCCTTGCCCTTGGCCGAGTTGATGTTGATCGTGCCGTTGAGCTTGTTGATGTTGGTCCGCACGACGTCCATGCCGACGCCGCGGCCCGAGAGGTCGCTGACCTGGGCCGCGGTGGAGAAGCCGGCCTCGAAGATGAAGCGGAAGACGTCGGAGTCGTCGAGCTTCTCGAGTTGCTCGGGCGTGGTGATGCCTTTCTCGATGGCCTTCTTGCCGATGACGTCGCGATCGAGCCCCTTGCCGTCGTCGATGATGGCGACGCGGACGTGGCTGCCCTGGTGATTGGCTTCGAGGCGGATCTTGCCCTTGGGGTTTTTGTTCGCGGCTTTGCGATCCTCGGGCATCTCGACGCCGTGGTCGGCGCTGTTGCGGAGGATGTGCACGAGCGGGTCGGAGAGGTTTTCGAGGACGGTTTTGTCGACTTCGGTTTCCTTGCCGACCAGTTCGAGATCGATCTGCTTGCCGGTCTGCCGCGCGAGGTCGCGGATGACGCGGGGGTATCGGTCGAAGAGCTTGGCGAGCGGCTGCATGCGGGTGCGCATGACGCTGACCTGGAGTTCGCCGGTGAGTCGATCGAGTTCGCCGGCCGCGGCGTTGAAGGATTCGAGCTTGTCCTGCTCGAGGTTCATTTCTTCGAGCATGCGAGTCTGGGCGAGCACGCGGTTTTTATTAAGAACGAGCTGGCCGACGAGGTTCAAGAGCGATTCGAGCCGGCCGACTTCGACGCGGATGGTCTGCTCGGCGACCTGTTTGCCCGCGGTCGGCGCGGCCTTGTCCGGTGCAGACTTTTCGGCGGGCTGGGACGCAGGGGCCGCGGGCGTTTCGGTGTCGGCTGCCGCTTGCGTCGGCTCGCTTGCAGGGGCCGGGGCTTGTTCGGCATCGGCTTGCGCAGCCGGGGGCGTCTCGGTCTCCGGCACGATGTCGGCCTCGGGTTCGCTTGCAATGGCGGCCGACGGGTCGTGGTCGATGACGCCGTCGAGCAGCAGCGCCGCGATCGGATCGGACTGGTGCGCACCGGCGACGTCGGCGGGCAGGCTCGTTTGCTTGCACAGCGATTCGACGCGCTCGGTCAGCGTATCGAGTTCCCAATCAAGCGAGCGTTCTTTTTCGAGCCAGGTCGTTTGTTCGTCGATGAGCCACTTGATCGCGCGGACGCGGACGACCAGCTCGCCGAGCAGGTCGTGGGGCGTTTCGCCGATCGCGGTCGCGATGGTGGTAAGGAGTTTGATCGCGCGGTTCAGGCCGTCGAGTTCGAAGAAGTCGGCGGTCTTCGAGAGGTTGTCCGCGATCTCGGTGAGCTGGGTCGCAGCCTCTTCGCGTGTCGCGTCGTTGCCGAGCTGGTCGATGACCTCGTCGAGTTGGCCGGCGTAGTCCTGCATGTCCGCGACCATGAACTCGAGCAGGTCCTGCTTCTGCGGCGGCAGCAGCAGGGGGTTGCCTTGGAGCCCGTCTTCGTGGACCTCGGGGCTGTTCGGAGCGGATTCGCCATCTTCTGCGGGCGTCTTTCCGGTTGCCGGTTGGTTCGCGGCGGCGGGTTTGTTGTCGATGATGGCCTGGAGCTGCGCGACGAGCTCGGCCGGGGCTTCCTGGGCGTCGAGCCCTTCGCTGAGTTGATCGATCTGATTGCGCACGACGTCCGCGGATTGGAGCAGCGCATCCATGACCTCGATCGACATGCCGATCTCGCCCTTGCGCAAGCGATTGAGCGCGTCCTCGGCGACGTGCGCGAATCGGATCACGGTCTCGAGTCCGAGGAACGAGGCGGCGCCCTTGATCGTGTGAAGAGCGCGGAACGAGGCGTTGAGCAGGTCGCCCTGCTCGCTCGCTTCGGCGGATTCGAGTTTGACCAGGTCGGCGTCGAGCTGTTCGATCAGCTCGCCGGACTCGGTCAGGAAATCCTGCATCAGGCTGGCGTCAAAATCACTCATGGTTGGCTCTCGTGGATCGTCCCGGATCGAGCGTGTCGTTTAGGCCTTGCGATAAGCGAACGCCTGGGGCAGGTCCATCTGGACAAACCCCGTGTCGAGGTTGCGCAGCGACTCGCTGTGCCCGATGTACAGCGTGCCGTCGTCGGCCAATTGGTTTTCGAACATCTTGACGACTTTGGTCTTCATCTCGTCGTCGAAGTAGATCATCACGTTGCGACACATGATGAGATCGAAGGTGCCGAATCGCCTGGCCGCGAACACGTCCTTGAGGTTCAGCTTCTCGAAGTGGACCATGGACATGATGTCGCTGTTGAGTAGGTAATGCTTGTCTTCTTCCTTGAAGAAGCGGGAGACTACGGCGTCGGAGGTCCCGCGGATCGCGTAGCGGTGGTACTTGCCTTCGCGGGCGATGTTGAGGACCTTTTCGGAGATGTCGGTCCCGAGGATTTCGATCCGCCAGTCGGCGAGGCGCAGGCCCAGCGAGCGGTAGATCTGGATCGCGAGGGTGTAGGGCTCTTCGCCGGAGGAACACGCGGCCGACCAGATGCGCAGGGTCTTCGTCGCCTTGCGCGCTTCGAGCAGTTCGGGCAGGATGCGCTCTTCGAAGGTTTTGAGCTGCGGTTCGTTTCGAAAGAAGCTGGTCTCGTTGATGGTGATGCGGTTAAACATCTCCTGAAACTCTTCGGTCTGGTACGGCCCGGTGGTCAGGTACATCAGGTACTGATCGAAGGTGTCGAACTCGAGTTCTTCGATGCGGCGGGTCAGCCGGCTCTCGAGGACGTACTTCTTGGTGTCCTGGAAGTGGATGCCCGAGCGGTCGTAAATAATGTTGCGCAGCTTGTCGAACTGCGTGTCGTTCATGGTGATCGTGGTGGGCATCGGGCCTCCGTCGCCTGGGTAAGCATGAAACCGGGATCAGGCGGCTTGTGCGGTCGCGGTGTCGCCGGTGCCGGTGGCGCTGGCGGCAAGTTCGAGTTCGCGTTGGCTAAAGAGCTTGTCGAGGGAGAGCAGGATGAGCAGGCCTTCGTCGAGCTTGCCGACGCCCAGGACGTACTCGCTGTCGGCGCCGGTGGCCATGGCGGGCGCGGGCTCGACGATGTCGCTTCCGATGCGCAGGACACGGTTGACCTTATCGACGGTGAAGCCGATGACGCGGGCTTCGGTTTCGCCCTGGACTTCGACGACGATGATGCGTTCGTCGCCGGTGTTGTCGTTGATGGGCATGCCGAAGCGTTTGCGGAGATCGACGACGGGGATGACCTTGCCGCGGAGGTTGATGACGCCTTCGACAAAGGCCGGGCTCTGCGGGACGCGGGTGATGTCCATCATGCGGTTGATTTCCTGCACCGCGAGGATGGGGATCGCGTACTCCTCGGCGCCGACGACGAAGCTCACCAATTGCAACAGGTCCTGGTCGGCCTGCTGGGTGGCGGTCCCTTGTTCGATGGGGTTGGTGGCGGTTTCGGACATGGCGGGCTCCGTGAGTGTGTGCATGCGATTCAGAAAGGGCCGGGCGACCTTGCGCATCCGGCCCCCGGATGTCATCGACGCGGGGTAGGGCCGGCTTTAGGGGTTGTAGCGTTCAGATGCGCAACTCAGGCCAACGCCCGGGCGCAGGCCGCACCCCCACGCCCGATAGCGTGTCAAAACCCAAGCGCCTCTGGCTTGCCTGTCCGGATAACCCGCGCTGGATCAGCCGTCGAGGTCCTCATAGATCAGATAGGGCGTCTGCGACATGCCGAGGTCGGTGTAGGTCTGCTGAGCGCGCGTGTTCTCACGCTCGACATACAGCCGGTAACCGCACACCCCGCCGGCCCGCTCGCCGAGATCACGAACGGCTTGGTAGAGCATCTTGAAGACGCCGCGCCGGCGATGCTCCGGGTGCACGTACACGCTCTGCACCCACCAGACCTGCGCGTTGCGCCAGTCCGACCACTCGTACGTGATGAGCAGGCAGCCGACGATCTCGCCCCGTTCGGACTCGGCGACGAGGTATCGGCCGTGGCTCGGCTCGTCGAAGACACGGCGGACGCCGCGGCTCAGCGTCTGAAGGTCGAGCGTCTTGCCTTCGGTTTCCTCAGCCATCGCGAAGTTGAAGCGGGCGATCGTCTCGGCGTCATCAGCAACAGCGGGGCGTGGTGTATACATCGTTGAGGAATAAGCGTTCGTGAATAGGAAAACCTTAAGCTCAACGCTTGGGCAACGCCAACGCGGTGGGGTCCGGCAACCGGTAGACTACATGCCATGCGACACGCGTTCGCCACGATCGTTTGCCTCGTTGTCGGCTCGTGGATGCTCGGCTGCGCGGCGACGCCGACCACGCCGCCGCCGCCCGCGCCGACGTCGTTGACGTTCGAAGTCGACGAGCGCCCGGCCGTGCATCAGGCCGCCGTCGAGGTGCTCCGGCAGCAGGGCTTTCGCATCGCCCGCGATGATTACCGCTTCGGAACGATCACGACCTATCCCAAAGAGTCCGCGACGATCGCCGAGTTCTGGATCGACGACGCGACGACGTTTTCACAGCGACGCAGCGACACGCTAAACGCCCAGCAGCGTGCCGTCGCCCTCCAGGTGCAACCGACCGAGGACCGCTCGGCCTTCTTCATGACCGTCAGCGTTACGATCCAACGCCTCCAACGCCCCGCGCGATTC
>JBMYUK010000024.1:0-13773 GCA_049605275.1 Phycisphaeraceae bacterium | reverse complement strand
GGATACTGAACCTTGTCTTTAGGTAGACAAACCCCTATCCTGACATTACTCGCCAGGGGTGCCGTGCGTACACGGCTGAGACAGTCCCTTGGAACCTGATCGACGAGCCTGGACCATCCATGCAAGTCGCGTAGGGAGGCGAGCCCGTCACCGATCAAGCCGCTTGCGGCTTTGCACGTGCTCAGGCCCTCGCCCCCGACTTGTAAACCATCAAGCGGAGCTTTTGCCATGACCACCGCCCACACCCCTTCCGACAAGACTTACACCCTCCCCGCCATCGGTGCGAATCCGGGCCTCGAGCCCAGCACTACGACGCCCGGCTCGTTCGCCAACACGCCCACCATCCTGCCCGGCGCTCGCGGAGCCAAAACATTCAGCTCTCCCGACACGCCCGGCATGCCGACGCTGTCTAAGAAGACCGCGTGGGATTTTTTGCCGCAAGGATGGGAGACAATTGAGAGCGAACCTGGGGAGCAAGTCCCTGATTCGGTCAAATCCGCCGAAGGCTTAGAACGCATCCAAGTGGTGTTCGATCAAGCGGATAAAACAAAACGAGTGGTGATTTATCCGCGTGGCTTCACCCCCTCCACCCAACTCGAATCCGCACGCTTGGGGCTAGTCACCCCCGAGATGAAACGCGTGTCCGAACGCGAAGGCCACCTCACGCCCGAGCAGGTGCGCGACGAACTCGCCGCAGGCCGACTCGTCATCCCCGCGAACAAGGTTGCCCTCGGGTTTCAGCTCGATCCCATGGCCATCGGCCGAGCGACCAAGACCAAGATCAACGCGAACATGGGTGCGTCTCCCGTCTCGTCGTCGACGGATGAAGAAGTCGAGAAACTGAAGTGGGCCGAGAAGTGGCAGGCCGACACCGTCATGGACCTCTCCACCGGCGGCGACCTCGACGAAACCCGCAAAGCCATCTGCGAGAACGCCACCGTGCCCATCGGCACCGTCCCGATCTACTCCATGATCATCGGCCGAAAGATCGAGGATCTGGACTACGACATCATCATGGAAGGTGTGAAGAACCAGGCCGAGCACGGCGTCTCCTACTTCACCATCCACGCTGGCATCCTCAAGGAGCACGTCAAGCTCGCGAAGAACCGCTTGATCGGTTTGGTGTCGCGTGGCGGATCACTCCTCGCCAAGTGGATGATCACGCACCAGAAAGAAAACCCCTTCAACACCGCGTGGGAAGACATCTGCGAAGTCATGCGCGAGTACGACATCACCTTCTCCATCGGCGACGGCTGCCGACCCGGCGGGCTCGCGGACGCGACCGACGAGCTCCAGCTCGCCGAGCTCGTCGAGATCGCCAGCCTCACCGAACGCGCCTGGCGTTGCGGTGTGCAGGTCATGGTCGAAGGCCCGGGCCACGTCCCGCTCGACCAGATCGAGTTCAACATGAAGGCCCAGCGCAACCTCTGCCACGGCGCTCCGTTCTACGTGCTCGGGCCCCTGGTCACCGACGTCTTCCCCGGCTACGATCACATCACCTCGGCTATCGGCGCGACCAACGCCGCCTACCACGGCGCATCCATGCTCTGCTACGTCACGCCCAAGGAACACCTGGGCCTGCCGAAGAAAAACGACGTCAAAGAAGGCTGCGTCGCCTACAAGATCGCCGCACACGCCGCGGATGTCGCGCTCGGTATCCCCGGCACGCGCGACTGGGACGACCAACTCACCAAGGCCCGCGCCGCGCTGAACTGGGAAAAACACTTCGAGCTCGCCTTCGACACCGACACCGCTCGTGCTTATCACGACGAGGACATGGACGTCGATACCGACTTCTGCGCGATGTGCGGCCACGACTGGTGCAGCGTCCGCATCAGTAAGGAGATCCAAGAGTGGGCATCGGGCAAGGCTGAGGGCTTTGAGCGCGGCAAGACCGTGAAGTCCGCCGCACTCACCCCCGAGCAGCAACAAATCCTAGAACAGCGCGGCCACCTCAGCCCGGAAGAGATCCACAAGCTCGCCGCGAAGAAAAAGAAGAAGGTCGCCCCCGCAAGTGGCGAAGAAGCGCCTTCATGCCATTCAGACTATGTCGATCCCGACGAAGCCGAGAAACTCCGCGAGCAGGAAAAACAACAACTTGTCCAGCTCAACACCGCCGAGGCACACGGGCTGAGCAAGCACGACTCGATGATTTAATGGGCTCATCGGCTTGGTTTCAGCCGGGTCGCGCTGTCTATTACGGATCAACAGAGATCAAAGACCCAATCAGACAACGAATATTTCGTTGCTGTATCGTTCGCCTCGCTTCGAGCCGGCGAGGTTGGTATCTTGTGCTTGTCTGCCGTTTTCACCGCACCTATCTGACTCGATGAGGGGGTCACACCATGACGCTGTTACGACGCATTCACGATTGCCATCTGGACAAACTTCTGTTGGTGCTGCTGATCCTCGGCGGCTGCGGCCCGAGCACCAAACTCGTCATTCAGAGCGAGCCGAAGGGCGGCATTATTTCCGTCCGCAACGCCGAGGGCAAGGTCATTCACGAGGGGCTGTCGCCTACGACCGTTGGCCTTGATTACGAGGACAACGCGGCTTACACGATCACGGCGATTCCCCAGCCGTTCCAGATGGAGACCTACGAGCAAAGCCAAACCCGGCTCGACGCCGCGAGCTACGGCATCCTCCCGCTGGCCGGGGACGACAAGCGTACGATCACGGTGGGTCTGACGAAGAAGGACTTCGTCTACATCCCCGAGGTGCGTGAAGAGCTCAACGCCGAGGGCAATTGGGTGATCGTGCAGGTCAAGCGTCGATCGTTCCGCGACATCGCCGAGACCGGCGGCCGAGTGCCCGCGCTCGTGCTCGATTTGCCTGAGTTCAAGGGCATCACCGGCATGGACATCTCGCCGGACGGTCGGAAGGTCGTCTTCGCCGAGTCCGCCTACGAGAAGAAACTCTCGGAGATCGAGGAAGCGACCAGCTACAACGGGGGCGGGCTGATCCTCCCGTCCGAGGGCTCGAATCTGCGCAGCGTGATGCTCGGTAGTTCGGGCATCCAGCACATCACGACCGAGTCGTTCAACGACAAGTTCCCCGCGTTCACCCCCGACAGCCAGCACATCGTCTTCGCGTCCAACCGTCGGCGGACCAACCTCTCGGACATCCTCCGCGTCAACGAAGCGGGTCGCTCGGGCATCGCGAACATCTACGTCAGCAACCGCAGCGCGATGACGCTCTCGCCTTCCTTTGCCAACGACGGCACGATGGTCGTCGAGATTTGCGAGGTCGACGACGCCGGCGGCAAGGTCGCGGTCAGCGATCACTACGTCTGGACCATCGGCGGCGTTAACGAATATCCCACCCAGATCGTCAAGGGCAGCCAGCCGAAGATCTCGCCCGACGGCAAGAACATCGCCTACATCGGCACGGACCAGAACCTTTGGGTCAGCGACGTCAACGGCTCGAACCAGATCCAACTCACCACCAACGCGACGTCGATCCGCGATCGCTACTACGACATGCTCGACGACGAAGACAAGGCCGTGTTCGACACGCTCGACGACGCGGGCATCAAGCCGATCTACCCGTACTCGCACCCGTCGTGGTCGCCGGACGGGAAGTACATCCTCTTCGCGTCGATGGAGGGCAACGACCCGACCGGCCGGCCCAACGAAGACATCTGGATCATGGACAACCAGGGCGGGTTCAAGCAGCAGCTCACGACCAACGGCTCGACCGACAAGTACCCGCTCATGTCCCCGGACATGAAGACGGTCTACTTTCTCTCCAACCGCGGCGAACGATGGGCCATGTGGCGCATCCAATCGCCGCTGGGCGAGTGAGTGGCGATCCTCTGATAAGCATGTCAATACTTATTGTCGCGTTGCGTAGCCGCCGGGCAACGCACGGGGGTCGAGTCATTTCCGCCTTTGATCAAAGTCACGGCGATAGATCCCAGCCGATTCGACCCCCCGCGTGTGACGTGGCGGCGGTCAAGACGCGTGAGATTTTAGTGGGATACGTCTGACTCTCGTGCACAGGTTGTTTTACCGCATCACGACGCGCTGTCGTAACACCGAACACGTTTGTCCATCGCCGGGGATTGTTTCGGCGTTGCGTAACGCGGCTTCAATGGATGCGCTGTCGTGCTGCGTTGGGTCGTAAGCGATGACGATCGATTCGTCGCCGGGCTGGAGGTAGGTCGTTTCGCCGAGCGGGGTGTATCGCGTGGCGCCGATCGAGATGACGGCGCGATTGGGTCTGCCTGCGACACCGAGCCAGGCGGGCAGGTCTTCGAGCGGGCCGGTGTCTTGTTGGTGGTTGAGTCGGTCGATGAGCCAGTCGAGGAGTTGTTGATACATGTAGCCGTAGCCGTCGGGTCCGGCGACGGGGGAGTCTTCGCCGTAGGTGTGCAGTTCTCCATCGCGAAGCAAATAGCAGGCGATGCGATAGCGGTCGAGTCGGCCGCCCGGTTCGAACTTGTCGAGCGGAAGCCAGGGCTGGGCGAGGCCTTTGGTGTGCTTGCCCCAGTTTTTCTTCTGACTGATCTTGGTCGCGTCGGGTCGGCGCGTGGAGCAATCGTTGTACGCGGCGAAGTGCGTCGGCCTAAGCTCGTTGACCTTATTGTCGTCGTAGTCGATCTCACATAAGAGGGCGAGTTCGGGTTCGATCTGCAGGTTCGCCGGTTGGCCCTGGATCGGGCCGGGGTGTTGGATCGTGTCGGCGCTGAGCGGGAAAGCGTGCAGAAAATGCTCTGGGTCTTTCGGACGGCCCGGCGGCACGTAGAACGGGAAAACGCCCTTGGGCGCGCCCGCTTCCGAGCGCACCGCGACGAAGTCCGACGCCTCGCCGGCCTGCTCGAGATGGCCGGCGAAGTTGCCCGCGACGCCGAGCCCGATGCACTGTTTGAGATCGATCATGCGAGGCTCCACCGGCGATCGAACGAAAACGATTTATGCGCCGCGACCGGGCTTCGCGCGATTGCTTCGGCGGCGCTTGGGCTTGCCTGACTTGGGCTTGGGTTGGCCGTGGTTCGCGTTCTGGTGCGCGCTGGGTTTGCCGGCCGACTTCTTCTTGCCGCGCGGCCGAGCGCCCTTGCCGCCGCTGGCTCCGCGTGGCTTGTGGCTCGATGGCTTGCCGCCGCGCCGACGCCCGCCTCCGCCGCCGCGGTTTTGCTGGCCGTTCATCAGCGGAACGTCTTTCTTGTCCGCCCAGTCGGGCTTGTCGCCGACGATCTCGATCGGTTGGCCGAGCAGCCGCTCGATCTGGCGGAGGTTGCCGAGTTCGTCGGGCGCGCACAGCGCGATGGCCTCGCCTTCTTCGCCGGCTCGGGCGGTTCGGCCGATGCGGTGGATATGCGTCTCGGCCTCGTGCGTGATGTCGTAATTCACCACGTGCGTGACTTTGTCGACGTCGATCCCTCGCGCCGCGATGTCTGTCGCGACGAGCACTTCGAGCTTGCCCTTCTTGAACTCGTCGAGGGCGCGTTGGCGGTTGTTCTGCGTCTTGTTGCCGTGGATGGCCTTGGCCTTGATCCCGCGCTGATGGAGCTGGCGGACGAGCTTGTCCGCGCCGTGCTTGGTGCGAGTGAACGCGATGGTGCGGAACATGCCGAGGTCTCCGTGCAGCTTGGCGAAGAGGTCGGGCTTGAGCGATTTGTCCGCGAAGTAAACGGTCTGACGCACGCGATCGGCGGCGGGCTTATCCGGCGCGATCTCGATCTTCACCGGCTCGAAGAGCATCTCATCGGCGAGCTTTTTGATCTCGCGCGGCATCGTCGCCGAGAAAAACAGCGTCTGGTGCTCGTCGGGGATCTTCGCGACGACCTTCTTGATGTCGTTGATGAAGCCCATGTCGAGCATGCGGTCGGCCTCGTCGAGAACGAGCACCTCGATGCGCGACAGATCGACGTGGCCCTGGTTCATGAGGTCGAGGAGCCGGCCGGGCGTCGCGATCAAGACGTCGAGCCCGCGGCGGAGTTTTTTGACCTGCGGATTTTGGTTGACGCCCCCGAAGAGCACCGCGCCGCGGACGGGCAGGTGCTTGCCGTACGTCTGAAAGCCCTCGGCGATCTGGCCGGCGAGTTCGCGCGTCGGCGCGAGCACGAGGCAGCGCGGCTTGTTCGTCGGCTTGGCCTTTTTATTGGCGAAGAGGTTGTGGAGGATCGGCAGGGCGAAGGCCGCGGTCTTGCCCGTCCCCGTCTGGGCGCAGCCGAGCACGTCGCGGTCGTCGAGGATCGCGGGGATCGCTCGCGCCTGGATGGGCGAGGGGGTTTCGTATCCGGCGTCAAAGATCGCGCGCAGGACGGGCGCACAGAGAGGGAAATCATCGAATCGCATATCGCAAACTTTCTGCAGGTGTTCTGCAGTGCGGCCCGTGGCGGGTTCTCCGAGCCGGGGGCGGGCGGAGGCCATCGAGCGAGGGACGCACCGAGAAGGACGCGGACGGTCCGCGCGTTGATCAGCCGATGCGCTGTGACGTTCGCCGGGTGTTGAGGCGACGTGGGTCTGCCTGCTTATCGAGCCGACGGGCGTTGTGGGGACATGTTATAGCCACAACGCCCTCCGGCCGCAATCCGACGCGAGGTTATCGCTGATTGCGAGTCGGTTTCGTATGAGCGGCGCGCGGTATGCTATGACCATGCGTTCGATCGCCAAACTCTTCGGCCGTTCTCCTTTCGTACCGATTCAGCACCACATGGAAAGGGTCGGTCGCTGCGTCTCGAAAGCGCAGGCGATGCTCGACGCGTATCTCGTCGGCGATCAGGAGACGGTTGAACATCTTGCCAAAGAGATCGACCAGATCGAAGGCGAGGCCGACGATCTGAAACGCCTGGTCGAGCAGCAGCTGCGCGGCGGGGTGTTCATGGCGGTCGAGCGCGGCCGGCTGCGTCAGGTCATCGTCGTTCAGGACACGATCGCGGACAAGATGCAGAACCTCGCGCGGCTCGTCACGCTGCGCGCTTGCGAAGAGCCGCCGCCTTTCGCCGAGACGTTCAATCAGTTCGTCGGGCTGAACGTCGAGATTTTTTTATCGATCCGCCGGGTCATCGATGAATTGGACGAGTTGCTCGAAGCCGGTCTCGCGGGAAGCGAGGCCGAGACGCTCTCGGAAATGATCCGGCGTGTCGCGACGCTCGAGCAGGAGGCGGATGACCTGCAGCACAAACTGCTCAAAGAGCTCTTCGCCATCGAGCAGCGGATGAGCCCCGGCGGGTTCTTTCTCTGGACCAAGATTTTCAAACAGGTCGGCGACCTGGGCGATCGCAGCAACCGGCTGGCCAAGCGCATCCGCACGGCGCTGCAGATCAAGTAGCGTCAATCGACCTCGGCCACGATACCGTCTCCGACGAAACACAACACCGTTCGGATCGCCGACACCTCGATCCCGAGCATCGCGTTGAGCGCCGAGCGATAGAGCCGCAACTGCTCGGCATATGCCGCGACGCGACCGCCGGGCCGGTCGGCGTCGTCCGGTTCGATGCGGTCGGTTTTGAAATCGATGATCGTCGCCCGTGTGGGTTTGCCGCTCTCACGGTAGAGGTGGACGCGGTCGAAGCTGCCGGTGACCAGTCGGCCGTCGAGCCGGGTCATGAAGCGACGCTCGCGCCACAAGGTATCGACGCCGGTGAGATCGATCAGCGTACGGATCGCCGGCCGATCGAGCGCAGCCTTAAAGCTCGCGACGACCCGCTCGGGCTCGAGCTGCATCCTGCCGGCGGCGCGTGCGATCCGCAGCAGCGTCGCGTCGTCCGGGAGCGGGTCGGCGGGATCGGCCACGTGTTCGAAGAGCGCGTGGATGGCGGTGCCGTACGCGGTGGCGGGGTGGAGTCGCACGCTCAGCAGATCGCGGGCCGAGACGCGGGCGGCGTTGTGCTGTTCGCTCGGGCTGGTCTTCGCCCACGAGCGCGACCGACTGGGTATCGGTTTCGCGAGTCGGATCGGCTTGCACTCGGTTGGCTTATCGTCCGTCATTTGACCAGACTTTGCGGATGCTGCGTGGCGGATCGGCTCGCCGGATTCGTAGAGCGATTCATCACCGCCGAAGCCTTCGTCTACTTCGCCAGCTAGCGCCTGTCGAAGCACGGCCGCGTACGACAGATTGGTTCGTCCCGCTGTGGTCGCCTTGCCATTTTTTCCTTGTTTCAAGGGCCGAACGAGCAGGTGAAGACTCTGGCGAGCGCGCGTCATCGCGACGTATAGCAGGCACAAGTCCTCGGTCCGTTTTTCTTGTGCGTGCTGCTCGTGCGCCGCTTCGATCTCCGGCAAGAGTTCTTTCTCGCCCTTCGCCGCCCGGCGATACACCGCGCGGACCGGGTCGATCGGCGAGTCGCGGCTCAATACGACCAGGTCCTTGCTGTCCTGCGCCGATAGCGTCGCGTCGAGATCGGGCAGCACGACCGCGTCGAACTCGAGCCCTTTACTTGCGTGGATCGTCATCACGCGCACTGGCTCGGGCGACGCGTCTTCGACTTTCGCAGCCCGCATCGCCTCGACGAAGTAGCTCGGCCGAAGCGTCGTCTCTTCCTCATCGAACACCTCGGCCAACTCGATCAGTTGCGTCAATCGACCGAGCGACGCGGCATCGCAACTCGGCGCGAGCTCACGCACCCACGACGCGATCGTCGACGCGTAGCCTCGATCGATCAGCGTTCTCCGAAGGCGACGCGACAACGCATCGAAGTCCGTGCTCGGCGCCGCGTCGATGACCGCTGCGAGCGGCGAGTTGACGACGTGAAAGCGCGCGACGCGATCGCCGGGGTGGTCCGCCAGCTGAATGGCCGAGAGGACGACGCTGACCGCGGGCGTGTTGGCGATCGGGTTGCCACCCTCTTCCGCCGCGGCCACGCCGAGCCCGCGCAGCGCGTTGATCAGCGCCCGACCTTTTGCCCGAGATCGCATCAGCACACCGATCGATCGCCCCGGTTGTTCGGCGACCAGCTCGCGGATGTATTCGCCGACGCGGTGCGCGTGCGCATCGGGCGGCGCTGCTTCGTCGTCGTCATCACGTCCATCCGCATCCTCGCCAGACGCTGGCCGAGCGGTGGTCCGCAACACGACGTGGCCCGGCAGGTCGCGCTGCACGGCTTCGTGCGACTGGAAACCCGCTTGCCAGCGCTCGGCAGCGCGACGACAATCTGCGAGCGCAGCGTTCTCGGTGAGGTGCAAAAACACCGCGTTGACCGCATCGAGCACGGTTTGCGACGACCGCCAGCTTTTGCTGAGCGTCTGCGTCGTGACGCCGGGCAAGGCCTCGACCGCGTCGAATAGCTCCGCGCAGCCGCCGCGCCAGCCGTAGATCGCCTGCTTCGCGTCGCCGACCACGAAGAGGCTTCGGCTCGCGTCGCTCGTCGCGGCGATCTGTTGAGCGAACGGCTCGAGCACCGCCCACTGCTTCAGAGACGTGTCCTGAAACTCATCGAGCAGTAAGTGCGTCACCCGCGCATCAAGTCGATAGCAAAGCTCGTCGATCCCCGCGTCGCCGAGGTTCGGCAGCCCCTCGGCCAACGCGTGCGTCAAGTCGCTGAACAGCAGGACCCGCTCGCGCAGACGCAGCGACTTGTATCGATGATGAAACAGATCGAGTAGCTCATAGGTCGCACGCGTTTGCTCGGCCAACGCGTCGATGCGCATCGATTTGGCGTGCACATAGATCGGCCTGATCGCTTGGTGCCAGTTGTCATCGATCGGGGCTCGGCTGTAGCTCGTCGCGCCCTCCGCGATTTTTGCGACCAGTCCGTTGCCGATGACCCTGTCCCAGTGGCCGAGGGTCGCGTCGATTAACAGTTCTTCGTATCGATCGCGGAACGATCGGTGCATCGTTCCTTTGGCGGTGAGCGGCAGCGCGTCGCGCATCGCTTCCAGGCCCTCGATGGCCAGCCCGAGCAGGTCGTCAGTGAGCCGGCCCTTGGGCTGAAGCGTGTCCCACAGTCGTCGATCGGGGTAGCTGCGATAGACCTCGTCGAGCGCGGTGACGATGCGGTCGATCGCGTCGGTGACGCTGCGCTGCGCGGTGTCGTGGTGCAGGCGTCGCAGCATCTCGATGAGCGTCGTCATGCCGTCGTCGCGATCCGCCTGCTCGCCGAGGACAGCGTGGATCGCGTCGATGCGCATCTGCCGGGCCTGCGGCGACGCCTCATCGATGAGCCGAGGGTCGGGCGGCAGGGCGAGTTCGAGGGATAAGGCCCCGGCCGCGCGATTGAAAAATCCGTCGATCGTTCCGACGGACAGCCGATTCAAGCCCTCGACTAGCGACCGGAGCCAGGCGACGCACCGCGCCCGCGTCGCGTCGGTGTTGAGCGCTTGCGCGAGCGCGACGCGTTCGGCATCCTCCGCACAGGCCAAAGCCAATCGACCCAGCACGCGCCCGAGCACCTCGCCCGCCGCCTTGCGCGTAAACGTCGTCGCCAGGACGTTCTGCGCCGGCTCGTGTCGAGCGATCAGCTGCAGGTAGCGCGTGGTCAATTGATACGTTTTGCCCGCGCCGGCCGAGGCGCGAACGACCGCGTGCGGCAGCGGGTCAGGGGTCCATTCGCTCATACACGAACCCCCGCCTTCTCCGACGCAAGCAGCCAGGCCATCCGATCCGCGACCGCGTCGCCGCAGACCCCCGCCAATCCGTCGTCGAAGCCCGGCGGTTCTTTCGGCGGCCAAAATACACCCTCGCGCACCCGGCGGATCACCCAGTCGCGTTTCTCGCGCGCCGAATCCAACGCCTGCGCATCCCAATCCGCCTCGACGTAACGCGTCTGCGATCGCTTCTTCGGCAGGTTGATGTACCCGAGTTCGACCCGACCCGACACGCCGAGGTTTGTACTCAGATCGAGATACAAAGGCAGTTGCAGATCGACCCAGTCTGTCTCGCCTTGGACGCTTCGGCGGTGCGTCCGCTCCGGCGTCTTGTCCGTGTCAGACGTTTTGTAATCGATCAGCCGCCAGCCGAGTTCGGGGTGGCGATCGATGCGGTCGATCTGGCCGCGGATCGTGAACGGCTGGCCGTCGACCGAGAGCGCGACCGACTCGGTCTTTTCCTCGTGTTCGATGCGCCAGCCGGTGCGGATCATCGCGGCTTGTCGGGGCGCGAACGCGTGCAAGCGATACCGCAGCTGCTCCGCCTGTACGCGCGCGGCGACCGGCGGGTCCATGCCATACGACTGGGCAAAGGCTCGATCGAGCGCGGCATCCAGATCCGCTCTGATCGCTTCGACGTCGTCGACGCCGCGCAACATGTCGCTCGCCAGCGACCGCAGCGCTTTGTGAGCAAGCGTGCCGAACCCTCCGGCCGAGAGCTCGACGATGTGATCGTCCAGCGCCTCGATCCGCAACACGTGCTTCAGATAAAACCGATACGGGCAAGCCAGGTAATCCCGAAACGCGGTGACGCGGAGCGTGTCGATCGATGTCGGCGGCGCAACCGGCATCGGCATGAGAAACCGGTCGTGCTTCCCGGGCGTGAGTAGCGTCGGAGCCTGTGCCGTGGTATCGCCTTGATCCGCAACGAAATCGAGCACGCGACGGACCAGCGTGTCGTCGTCGGTCTTCAGGAGCAGTCGGCTCGGCATGAGCGGATCGCCGGATTGGGATCGCTTGCCGAAGACCAGCTTTGCTTCGGTACGCCACGCGAGCATGGCCGACAACGCGTAGCCGTCGCGCGCGAGCCGCCGCGCGTCGTCGGGCAGGCCGATCGATCTCCGCACCCCCTCGGGCAGCAGCGCGCTGGTCCGCGGCGGCTCGGGCACGTGATGCTCATTGAGCCCGGTGACGACGAGCTTGGGCGCATCGTCGAGCAGGAGTTCGAGGTAGCCGACGAGTTCGATCGCGGGCTCGCCGCCGGGGTCGGGCACCCGTTGGCCGGCCAGCTGCGTCGTGACGAGTGTGACTGCCTGGATCAAGGTGCAGTGCGGTGCTTCGCTCGGATCGAGCGCGGCGAGCTGCGACAGGACCTCGCCGATCGCTTCGAGCGCCGCGACGATGGGGCGATCGCGATCGGCAAAGCGGCTGAATTCGCGCTCGCCGTAGACCTCGGCCAAGGTGTTTGCGATCGGCTCGGCCCAGTCGCAGAGCGGGCGCAGCGAACGCGCCGACTCCGGCATCAGCGACGTCGCCGCGCGATAGACCGCCTGCATCGACGCCGCCTGTTCGCCGAGCCAGCCCGACGTCGGCCGCGTCGCGAGGTGGTCGGTCGCGTACCGATCCAGTACGGTCAACCACGCCCGGCCGGGGTCGCCCGCTCGCTCGGCGATCGCGACCTCGGCGTCGGGGTGTCGCAAGAGCGCTGCGAGTTGATCGAATCGCCCGCCGCTGCCGAACTCGCCGAGCGCGTGCAGCAGCTTCGTCGGCCGCGTCCGCGCGATCGGTTGCCCCGTCGCCGAGCGCACCGGCAGTCCGGCCGCGCTCAGCATCCGCTCGATCGGTGCGCTAAGCGACGCGTCGCCCAGCCCGACTGTGATCGCGTCGGCTGGCGTCGGCTCGGCCTCTGCCCAGCGAGACACCGCGTCCAACACCGCCGCCGCCTGATCGCTCGGCCGATCGCAGACCGCGATGGCGTCGTCCTCGATCGCGATCATCCGCTCGTTCCAATACGACGCGATCAACCCGCCGAAGCGATCGAAGCCCGCGGCGTCGCTCGGATCCGCGGCAATCAGCGCATAGACCGGCCCATCCACCTGCTCGAGCATCGCCGTCTGCACCGGCTGCAAGTCCGCCGTCGCCAGCATGACGACCGACCCGGGATAGTCGCACGACTTCGACGCGATCGCGTCGAGCCGAGCGCGGTGCCGATCGACCAGCCCCCGCTCGGCGAGCAGCGCTTCGTAGCGCCTCGAAAGTCCCGACAGCGCCGACCAGCGCGCCGCGTCGCCCGGGTGAGACGACAACTCGGCCACGTCGCCGATCACCAACCGCTGCGCGCCCAATTCGTCCGCCGCCGCCATGACCTCGCGGGCCAGCGACCACCACCCCGGCCAATCGTCGCGCCCCGGTGGATCGGGCGTAACCGCTTGGATCGACGCCGGCTCCGCCTCGCGCAAAACCGACGACCACGCCATCAGCGACGCCAGTGCGCCCGCCGTCGGCAACCCGTCGCTCGGCATCAACGCGTCGGCCAGCCGACCGATCGTGACCACCCGCGGCGGGATTAGCGCGACGCCCGCCGAGCGCTCGACCAACAGTTCGTTGAGCCGCCGCTGGGCTCGCCCGCCGGGCACGACGACCATCGCCTCGCCGAGGTCCATGGCCTCGGCCGCCAATTGGTCGAGCAGCCAATCCGCCGCCGCGTGCAGCGCCGGGCCGCCGGTCCCCAGGAACACGCGTTGGATGGCCTCGGCCTCTGACATCGCATCAGGATAAAGCCAAGCGTGTTGTCGTGAAGCAAGCTACGCTCGATCCGACGTGGTAAAATTGATTTATGAGCACACTCGAAGACCGTATCGCGCAGTGGGAACAGATGTGCCGCGAGGCACCGGACGACATGGCGTATTTCTCGCTGGGCAACAGCTACAAAGAGGCCGAGCGCTGGGCCGACGCCGAGGCCGCCTACGCCAGCGCCATCGAATTCAACCCGACGATGTCGCGCGCGTATCACATGCGAGGCCAGGCGCTTTTGAAACTCGAACGCAACGACGAGGCCGGCGAGGTCTTGACCAAGGGTTACGCCGTCGCGGCCGAGCGCGGCGACGTCATGCCGCAGAAGTCCATGGCCGCGCTAATCGAAAAGCTCGGCCTCGAGATCCCCGAGACCGAAGACTTCGAGGCCAAAAAGAAAGCCGTCGAAGCCTCCGGCGATCAGATCCTCGACAAACGCACCGGCCAACCC
>JBMYUK010000023.1:0-13815 GCA_049605275.1 Phycisphaeraceae bacterium | reverse complement strand
GGAGCACGGCGGCGAACTCACGCTCCACACCGAACCGGGCAAGGGCAGCGCGTTCGTCATCTCGCTGCCGGCGAGCTAATCCTGAAAAAGACCTTCTACCTTAAACCGGATCGTTTCGATGTCGTATTCGGTCGCGAGCACGATCTCGAGTCGGCTGATCGATTGCTCGTCGCCGGATAGCGGAAAGCTCAATTCGACGTCGTAACCCTTGGCGAAGAGTTCGAGTTCGCCGGACCACCGCCCGCCGCCCATGCGTCTGGCTCGCGTGTCGAGCGCATAGACCGAGTCGATCACCGGCAGGTCGCGGTTGCCGGCGTGCCTGATTTTCAGCTTCACGGTCATCTCGCTTTTCTTATCCACCTCGATCGCGCTGACCAGCGCGCTGGCACCGAAGCCGATCTCGACCCACCGGTCCGCGACGACCGCCTCGATCGATTCGCTGCGCCGCGCCTCGACCACCACCGCCGTCGCCAGCAGCGTCAGCGATCGCACTTCGTTGGCCGACCGCTTGAGTCGGATGTCGTCAGTCTCGACCTCGCAGAGCATCAAAGGCTCGCCGTCGCGCGTTTTGTACTTCGAACTCGGCAGCAGCGCGTTGAACTTCTGCCCCTTCCTGCGTCGGCGGTCGGGCAGCATCAGGTCCCGGCCCCGCGCATCCTCTGCCGACTCCGCCAACAGCGTCGCCGCGAAGCACAGCACGTCCCCGCGCTCGGACGCCTGCAGCAGGCCGGACAGTTCGAGCGAGTGCTCGGCCGCATCGCCTTCTAAGAGATCCGCCTGGGTTTCGAAGCTGTACTCGGTCACCGCGAGGCCGTGACCCGCGCGATCGCGGAAGACCGGCACCTTGAGCGAGACCAAGTCGTCTGCGAGCGCCGCAGGCGTCGCCGCGAAAGACATCAGCATCACCAGCGCACTCGACCAAGATCCGATCGCGTTTCGTCGCATCTGCTACGCCTCCTCAAGGTCTGGAAGTCGATTCGCGCATCGCTCGCACCCGCGGGTACCTAGTAAAAAGCACCGCCGACTTGGCGGTGCTTCGTTGATCGTCGGCCTGCGACCCCTACTCGCGGATCTCGAAGACGGACTGAGTCCGGAGGACCGTGCCGTTCGCCGCGGTCATGTGGTAGCCCTGCACGTGGAACTCGTTCTTGTACTTCTGCACGTCGAGGACGTAGAGGTTCGGCCCGGCCGGGGTTTCGTGCTCGAACTGCAGCGCGTCGACCTCGCTGGCGAAATCCTTCATCTCGCGATAGGTCGCGAGGTAGAGGTTTTCGGTGAGCGACTCGGTCTGGAGGGTCGTGAAGTATGCGACCTTCCCCTCGTCCTCGAACTCGTACTCCTTCTCGCCGAGGCAGGGCAGCGCGTGGGCGAGATTCGACTCGGGCAGGTGGTCGTTGCCTTCGAGGACCGCTTCGACGAGCGACTGTCCGTCGAGGATGAACCGGACGACGTGCCCGCCATCGACCAGCCAGGTTTCGACCTCGTAGTCGCCGTGGCGATCGAGTCGTCGAGCCCTGAAGTGGAAGAGCTCGGGGTGCAGCGGCCGTTTGTAGACCATCAGCTTCGGGATTTGTGCGATGGGTGATTTGCTGTTGATAGTCATGTCAACAACCCCTAGGTGTAGTGGTTAATGGGATAAGCAGGCCCATATCTAGACGTCCCCGGCCCTAAATCGTTGCGAGCCAGACAAAGATTATAGTGTTCAGATCGCGTATTGGAAGCGCGGGGTCACGTTTTTCAGAGCTTTTCGGTGCTTTTTGCATTCGGCGAGGCGCCGCAGGCGATCGAACCGGGTCGATCGCCGATGAGCGGCGTTTACAGGGTTTCTGACCGCCGGGCCGATAACTAAAGGGTCTGTCTGTATCGAGCGAAGACGCCGGACCCGCCCCCATGCCCCCGATCCGCGACCTCCTGCCCGCGATTCTTGCCCAGCGCAGCCAGTCGATCGACCAGGCGCTCTCCGACGCCCTGCCCCACGCCGAGGCGGACGAGCTCGGCGACCTCGGCTACGCGATGATCCAGCGAGGCAAGGCCAACGGCGTCGAATCACTGATCGCCGAGTACCACCGCCTGCCCCGTCCGCTGCAGAACAAGCTCGTCGAACAGGCCGAGCGATTTTCGACCTCGATCCGCCGGGCCGCCGGCCGGCAATCGCCCCGCGCCCCCGCGAACGCCCTGGCCATCATCGAGAAGGCCGCTTCGACCCGGCTGGCCTACCTCGTCACGGCGCTGTGCCGGCACCCCGAGCCCGTGATTCGCGAACAAGCCGGGCGGTGCCTGGTCGCCATGGCGGTACGAGCGATCAGTTCGTCGAAGCCGGACGAACCCACGGCCATGGACGCGGTCAGCGCTCGTTTTCTACTCGAAAGCGTCGAGCAGGCCGTCGTCCTCTACAGCCGGCACGACCAAACCGACCTGCTCACCGCGGTGTTCTGGCTCCTGCCCAGGCCGATGCCCGAGGCCTTCGCCGCGCTCGGCCAGCCCGAGCACAGCAGCGTCGAGCCGATGCGCGAGCTGCTGACCCGATCGCCCGACCGCGCCAGCCGCCGGGCGCTCGTTCCCCTGGTCGGCGTCCACCCCTTAGCAGACGCCTGCCGCGAAGCGCTCGCCCAAGCCAACGAAAACCAACAACTCGGCGAGGCCCTCGAGATGGGGCACCTGCTCTGCCTGCCTTCCGTTCGCAGCGCGCTGCGCCGCGTGCGCGATCCGCAGACGCACTGGCCCGACGCACAGCAGCACCAGGAGATGCCAAGCCTCTCCCGCCGCTGGCTGCCCGCCTACCTGCACGCGCTCACCGACGACCCGCAGGAAGAGGTCATCCGCCTCGCGCCGATCGCGCAGAAAAGCGACACCGCCACGCGATTGGCCGTGCTGCGAAGGCTCCTGTCGATCGCACGGCTCAATGCTGCCGAGCACCGCCCCGCCGCCGAGAACGCCAAAGACACCCTCGCGATCATGACCCGCGACACCAAGCCCGCCATCGCGCGCACCGCGCTCTGGCACCTCATCCAGACCGACTACGCCGGCCTGCCCCGCATCCTCGCGGACCTCGTCAACTCCAAGCACGACTCCATCCGCCACATCGCCGCCAAGCACCTCGCGCCCCTCGGCTTCGATCGCTTCTGGTCGGCCTGGCCCAAGCTCGACCCCAAACGACGCATCGCCGCCGGCAAAGCGCTCATCAAGATCGATCAGGACTTTCACCGACACCTCGGCGGCAAACTCGCCTCGCGCGACCCCGACGCTCGCGTCCGCGCCCTCGTCGTGATCGCCACGCTCAATCAGGGCCTCTTTTTCGAAGAAGCGCTACTCGAACTCTGCACCAGCGACGACCCGCGCATCGTCGCCACGGCCGTCAAAGCACTCGCCGGATGCACGTCGAAGGCGGCCAAGCAAACGCTCGAACACGCGATGCAACACGCAGACACCCGCATCCGAGCCAACGCCATCGAAGCGATCAGCCACACCCAGGCCGCCGACAACCTCGACAAACTGCTCCAGATGAGTCAGGACCCCGAGCAGCGACCGCGCGCCAACGCGATCAAGGCCCTGCTCGAACTGCGCGCCAAAGACGCGCTGCCGTCCCTGACCCGCATGCTCGGCGATCAACGACCCGAGCACCGCATCTCCGCGCTCTGGCTCATCGACGAACTCGGCATCCTCCAACTCGCCAGGCTCGTCGCCGAGATCTCGCTCAACGACCAGGACGAAAAAGTCAAGCAGCGCGCCAGCCGCGTCATCCAACACCTCATCGAAGACCTCGAACACCAAAGCCAACTCAGCCAACACTCCGCCCGCGACGCCGGCCAACCCACGGAGGCCGCGTGATGCAAACGATCCTCGCCCCGCTGTCGCATCTGCTCGCGCAGACCCAGGCGTTGCCCGGCGGCGACCCGGGGTTCCTCGAGCAGATCAGCGAGAACCACAACAAGGGCTTTCGCCACGAGCTGCCGTGGGAACTGCTGCTCGTCGGCGTCGGGGCGACGCTCACGGCGATCGTCGTCGTCTCGCTGCGTCGACGCTGGCTCAAGCGCCAGGAAAACCCGAGCCCCTTCGTGCTGTTCAGCGCGATCGCTCGCAAGGCCGGCCTGAACTGGAAGGACCGCCTGCTGCTCGTGCGTATCGCCAAGGCCAACCGCCTGCCCACGCCGATCACCCTGCTACTCGCCCGCGGCGCGCTGCGACACTACGCCGAGGCGTACCTCCGACGCCGCGGCAAAAACGCCGACCCGAAAATCAACTCGCGTCTAAAACACATCGAAACGCTGCTGCACGGGTGACCTTCACAGTCGAAAACGTCCGTTCTGCAGAAAAGAACCGACCGATGCACACCCCACCCGGAGCGCATCGGCCGATACATTCCCCTCAGAACGGTCCCCCGTCAGCCCTACCGAATCGACAGAACGATCGATCAGTGCGTCGGACCCGCGGCGTGTTGCGTTGCCGCAGCGGGCGCTTCGATCTCGATCCGCTTGACGTCTTTGGCCTGCATGCCCTTGTCGCCTTCGATCAGGTCGTACTCGACCCGTTCGCCATCCTTCAGCGAACGAAACCCGTCGCCATTGATCTGACTGAAGTGGACGAACACGTCCTGCCCCTCCGGCCCGACGATGAAGCCGTAGCCTTTCTTGGGATCGAACCATTTGACTTCGCCTTGAATCGACATGTTGAAACACTCCTAAGAAAAGATGCTGCGGAACACGGATTGAAATCTCGAGATCCTGCGCGATCACAAGCGAAGGCGCGTGCCGCGAAAATGCATGAGCGGCGGTGAGACTTGGATAAAGACGGCTCGTGTTCAGAGAAACCCACTGGCGACGGTCGGCCTGCCAAAGAAATGAGCCGACAGCCCCCACCCGCGACACGGAACCCAGGGCGGTGTCGCATCGCCCCCCATAAATCAATCGTCAAAACGTTCACGATCGGATCGCTGAATATTAACGCGAAACCGAGTTCGCGCCCAGCGACGATCCAAAGTTTTACAAAAAACCATCGAAAAACCGTCAATACGCGACATCATCGATATGAGATTCTTATCTCCGACCCATCGCACCGGATATCGATCTCGCCCACTACAATTAACATCGCTGACATATAGGCAGAAATCGTTCAATTTGACTTCGAGCCACGCTGCGCTATGGTTCTTTGTACGGAATTAAGCTTATGTCTTTGCCTGTGAATACTTTACGAAAGGACCTGCGATGGATTACGAACCTCTTCAGATACGAGATAGCGAGACACGAACGCACGGCGGCCCGCCCGGCTGGCTTGCCTTCTCCGTCATCATCGGGAGCGTCGGGCTAATGGCGTCGGCGGCGTTTATCGTCGGCCTCGCGATGTGAATCATGCCGAAGACAGCAAAAAAGCCCGCGATCATCGCGGGCTTTTTTTAATAGACACGCGCTGGTCTCTCGCGATCAGTCGTTGATGAACAGGAGGTCGCCGCCGCCGTCGCCGCGCTTGTGGCAGTCGATGCAGTTGCTCGTCCAAGAGGAGTTGAGTCGGCCGGCGTTGGTGAGCTCGGCGTCGGTGTCGGCGATCGCCCAGTACCAGTCGCCGTTCTCCGGGTCGTAGCCGTCGATCTTTTTCATAACCGTCAGTCCGATGAACTTTTTGTCCTCGTCGAACTGTTCTTTGACGAAGACCGATCCGTCGGGCGGGTTGTCGATATCGCTCATGCCCTTGGCGTTGACGTAGTACTTGACATAGGCGGGCAGCGGGTGGACCGACTCGGTGTAACCCGCGACCCAGTCGGGGGTGTCCCACGTTCTGTAGTCTTCGATTTCCTGCTCGAGCGCATCCGCCTTGACGCGGTCCTGGCCGGTGGGCACGCCGAAGTAGGTGCAGCCGACGAGCGTGAGTGCCAGCGCGGCGAGCGTCAGGCCGGTGAGTCGAGTGGTCAGCGATTTCATGGGTGCTCCGCAGGAGGTCGATCGGATTCGTACTGCGGTGTAACCGATCGGCCGGGCGATTATTCCGATGGCTACGAAAAAACCGCGACGCACAAACGCCGCGGTTTTCGTTGAGTTGCTTCGATGGCGATCAGCTCTCGCTCTTATCGCCGTCGGCCATGCCTTCGTAACCGCCGGCGCTGTCGCCGCCTTCGGGCTTCGATGCGCCGTCGCCCTTGGGTCCTCGGCCCTTGTCGCCGCGGCCGCCGCGACTCCGACCGCCTCGGCCTCGGCCGCCGTCTCGTCCGCCGCGATCGCCGCCGCCTTCGGGCCGCTCCTGATTCGCGAACGGGTCTTCGATGCCCTCATCTTTATACGCCTGCTTTCGGCTGAGCTTCACGCGACCGGTATCGTCGACGAGGATGACCTTGACGCGGACCTCTTCGCCGACCTTGAGGATGTCGGTGACCTTGTCGACGTAACCCTCGGTGAGTTCCGAGATGTGGCACAGGCCGTCCTGGCCGGGGATGACCTCGATGAACGCGCCGAAGTCTTTGATCGACGTGACCTTGCCGGTGTAGATCTTGTCCGGCTGAACCTCGGCGCCGATCTGCTCGACCTGTTCGAGAGCCTTCTCGGCCTTGCCCGCGCCGACGGCGCTGATAAAGATCGTGCCGTCCTCTTCGATCTCGATCTTCGCGCCGGTGGATTCCTCGAGGGCGCGGATCATTTTGCCGCCCGGGCCGATCAGCTTGCCGATCTTGTCGGGGTTGATCTTGGTGGTGAGCATGCGCGGGGCGTACTCGGAGAGCTCCTTGCGGGGCTCGGGGATGACTTGTTCGATCTTCTCGATGATCTCGATGCGGTTTTTCTTGGCCAGTTCGAAAGCCTTTTCGACCTGCTCGAGTGAGAGTCCACGGATCTTCATGTCGATCTGCACGGCGGTGATGCCCTCGCGCGTGCCGGTGACCTTGAAGTCCATGTCGCCGTAGTGGTCTTCCTCGCCCTGGATGTCGGTGAGGTAGACGTCTTCCTGTCCCTCTTCGTCGGCCTGGATGAGACCGATAGAGATGCCCGCGACGGGCGCGATGATCGGGACGCCGGCGTCCATGAGCGCGAGCGTGCCGCCGGTGGCCGAGGCCATGGACGACGAGCCGTTGGATTCCATGATGTCCGAGACGAGTCGGACGGTGTAGGGGAAGTCTTCGACGGCGGGGAGGACGGGCAGCAAGGCTTTTTCGGCGAGCTTGCCGTGGCCGATCTCGCGGCGACCCGGGCCGGTGATGCGCTTGGCTTCGCCGACGGAGAACGGAGGGAAGTTGTAGTGCAGGTAGAACTTCTCGGAGTACTCGGCGCCCAGGCCGTCGACGATCTGCTCGTCCTTGCCGGTGCCGAGGACGGCGGTCACGATCGACTGGGTTTCGCCTCGGGTGAAGAGGCCAGAGCCGTGGACGCGCGGGAGGATGCCGACCTCGCACTCGATGTGGCGGAGTTCGTCGGCGGCTCGTCCGTCGGTGCGCTTGCCGGAGCGGATGATCTCGCGGGTAATGACCTCTTCGAGGTCGTGGATGGCGACCTTGGCCATCTTGATGCGGTGGGCATATTCCTTGAGTTGGAACGGGGTGGCGTCTTCGCCGGGCTCGGGGAAGTTCTCGGCGAGGAAGGCTTTCTTGCAGTCGTTGACCGCGGCGTAGCGTTCGAGCTTGGAACCTTCGGAGGTCTTGGCTTCTTTCAGCGGGCCGGAGAGCTTGGAGTCGACGATATCGACGATGTCTTCGGGGACGACGACCGGGCCGCCGACTTTTTCCTTGCCGACCTTGGCCTGGAGGTCTTTGATGAGTTGCGTGATGGCTTTGACGGACTCGTAGCCGAAGGCAACCGCTTCGTTGATTTCTTTCTCGGGGATCTCGTAGCTGCCGACTTCGATCATGTTGATGCCGTCCTCGTGCCCGCAGAGGAGCATGTCGAGATCGGAGTAGGCGTCCTGGGCGGCGGTGGGCATGATGACCAGTTCGCCGTCGACTCGGCCGACGCGGACGTTACCGACCGGGCCCTGAAACGGCGCGGAGCTGATGGACAGCGCGGCGGAGGCGGCGATACCGGCGAGGACATCGGGCTCGTTCTGGCCGTCGTAGGCCATGACCCAGCACTGGATCTGGACTTCGTCGATGTAGCCCTTGGGGAACAGCGGCCGGATGGGCCGGTCGATGTTCCGCATGGTGAGGATTTCTTTTTGGTTGGGTGCGCCTTCGCGTTTGCGGAAGCCGCCGGGGAACTTGCCGGCCGCGGAGATTTTCTCGCGATAGTCGACGGTGAGCGGGAAGAAGTCGAGACCGGGCCGCGGGTCGGAGCGGACGGCGGTGCCGAGGACGACGGTCTCGCCGTACTGGACGAAGACGGCGCCGTCGGCCTGCTTGGCGATCTTGCCGGTCTCGATCGATAGCGTTCGCCCGCCGAGCTCGAGCTCGACGCGGTGGGTTTCGAAGATGGACATGCTGATGTTTCCTTGTAGCGATAGCGCGTTTGTCAGATTGCCGGCGCATGGCTATCGCGTCGTCAGATGCACCGGGGCTGACCGACTCGGGGGTGAGAAGAGCAGAATCGTAGAAGAGCAGAAGAACAGAAAATCGAGGCAATCAAGCCGGCGTCGCACGGTGGATTTTCTGTTTTTGTGTTTTTCTACGATGCTGCGTTTCGGTCACTCCCTGCCCGCTACCTCGCGGACCCGTCGGTCGTGGGTAAAGGCGGTTAGCCGCTAGCGATGAGCCCTTTGGCGCAGGCAAGTCAGTCTGCCTCGATGCCTCAGGCTAAAGGCTAGCGGCTAACCGCTGATCGTTTGGTTACTTACGCAGGCCCAATCGCGAGATCAACTCGAGATAGGACGCGCGCTTGTTCTCGCGGAGGTATCGCAGAAGGCGGTTACGCGTCGACACCATCTTCAGCAGGCCGCGGCGCGACGCGTGGTCGGCCTTGTGCTGCTTGAGGTGGACGGTCAGCTCTTTGATGCGCTCGGTCAGCACGGCGACCTGGACCTCCGGGCTGCCGGTGTCTTTGTCGTCGCGCTGAAAGTCTTTGATGACCTGGTTTTTCTTTTCGGCGGTGATGCTCATGTTTCGCGTTCCAATCCCGTCACTCCCCAGCCGATGGAACCGTCCAGCAGCCGGGCGAGGCGTTCGTTTGTGACCGAAGTCAAGCCGGATATCATAGCGAAAGCGGCTGCTAAGAGCAATCTCGCCGCATGCATCGGCAGGGCGATCGCCTCTGAACAGGCTAAGGAAAAGGCGCGGATTCGTTAGCATGTGGAGGTGCTGACCGCGCGGACCATCCGGCTGATGACGCTTGTTGCCCTTTCGTTCGGGCTGATGACGCTATCGAGTCGCGCCGAGCCGATCGATCTTTCGGGCGTCGATCCGCGGGATTACGTGCGCGACGACTGGTACCTGGATCGGGTCGACGGCAAGGCGGCGGGCTATTGGCGGAGCCGGATGGCGGTCGAAGGCGATCGGATTGTGACTTCTTACGAGGAAGTCCGCCACGAGACGCACGGGGGCGAGCCGAGCACGTATACGACGCGGACGGTGTGGACGGAGACGACCGATTTCGAGCCGATCCGCGTGGTCATCGAGACGCAGGCGGGCAGCGACAAAGTCACGAAGACGTACCGATTCCTGCCGGACGGGATCGAGCTGACGAGCGAGCAGAACGGCCGATCGATCCGCCGCGTACTCGATCCGATCGACGCGGCTGACGCGGCTGGAGCGGCTTACTTCACGCCCGCGCAGGAGACGATCGCGACGGACCTTTACTTGCAGCGCGGCGTCGAGCGGTTCACCTTTAAGACGCTGGACTTCAACGTCGGGCACCAGCCGTTCGACACGACGTATCGGCGGGACAAGGTCGAAACGTTCGTGACGGCCGACGGTCGGGAAGTCGACGCCACGCGATGGGTCCGGAGCTTTTCGGCCTTCCCCGGTTTCGAAGTCGCGCACTGGTTTGCGGACGATCGGCAATTGGTCGGCGTGGCGTATCGCATCGAGCAGGTCGACATCCGCTCGCGCTTGGCCGACGCGACGGTGGCGGATCGCGAATTCGATCCGCCGGAGCTTGCGCATTTGTCGGTCGTTGTACCGGACCGGAAGATCGATCGGGTCCATCGGCAAAAGCGGATCGTTTACGAACTCGGCTACAACGCCGGCGAGAGCCCGATCGTGCCGATGACCACGGCCAAGCAGCGTGTCGTGCGCCTCGGCCCCGGTCGGGCTCGTGTCACCGTCGATCTCGCCGCAGAGCCCGATGAAGCGGTGCGCGATGATCGGCCGACCGACGCCCATCTCGACAGTTCGATCATGGTGGATCACGAGGACGCCGTCGTGCGGGCGCTAGCGAACAAAGCGATCGAGCGACTCGGCGAGGAGCCAACAACGCGCGAGATCGCCGAGGCGTGCAAGCGCCAGGTGGCTCGGCATCTGGTCGGGGATTCGCTGTCGGTCGGCGATGGGTCGGCGAGCGAAGCGGCGCGATCGCGGTCGGGCGACTGCACCGAGGCGTCGGTCTTGCTGGCCGCCCTGCTGCGCGTCCACGGCATCCAGAGCCGGTGCGTCAGCGGGCTGGTGTATTCCGAGCAGGCGTTTGTCGGGCAGTCGCACGTGTTCGTTTTTCACATGTGGACGCAGGCGTGGATCGAAGACGCGGACGGCCGAGGCGCTTGGGTCGATCTCGACGCGGCGATGTGGCGATACGGGGCCGGGCACATCGCGCTCGGTGCGTCGAGCATGGGCGACGAGAGCCGAGACGAACTGACCCGAACCATCCCGATGACGCAGGGTCTCACGATCCGTGTCATCGAAACGGATTAGTCGGTGACGCGCCGCGCTTGCCCGAGCCGTTCTCCCGACGAAGGCCCGAGAAAAACCGCGACGAAAACTGCTACCGCTTGCTGGACAACTCTGCTATAAACTGTGTTCATTCCCGAGGATAGTCCAGGCTTCCCCAGCCATTTCAGACCCGAGGAGATGGCGGCAGCGTGCGAGATGCTGGCTTGCAGTATCGGCTGCCGTCGTCCGATTGAAGAGGATCGCAGGAACATGAAAAAGACGTCGAGCCCGAAGCACACGAATATCACGCGAGCGAATCAAACCGCTTCGCGACCGATCCGACTCTCCGCGATGCGTCTGCTCGCCGCCGGCGCGCTGTGCGCCGCCGCACCCGCCTCGGCAATCGAGATCACCAACGTCGGTCAATTCCAGCCCGCGCTCGACAACGCCACAATCAACGGCAACGACTTCACGATCCAATTGATCATCACCGACGGCGATCTCAACCTCGGCGGTGACGACTTTTTCGTCGGACGAGCCGGCCGGGGCCTCGCACGCATCTCGACGCTCGACGGCGTGACCCGCACCGTGACCAACGGCTCGATCACCGTCTTATCCGCCGACGACGCGAACTACAGCCTGCTCACCCTCGACCCGAGCGTGTCGTGGAACACGGCCGTCATCGTCGAAGAGTTTTCACGGCTGGACATCGACGGCCCGGCCGCGCTCGGCGCCAGCGCGACGGTCACCGCCGAGGCCGGCTCGGAGATCCGGCTGTTCACCTTCGACGGCGTCGTGAACACCTGGACCGCCAGCGACTTTGCCAAGATCACCGGCGCTGACGACCAGACCACCATCGCGATCGTCGGTAACGGCGAGACGATCCTCAACGCGCTGCCGACCTTCGACGCGCTGATCGACTTCAATATCTACGCAGACTTCGACGACTTCGCCGCCAACCCCGCGGCCGACCCGCTGGCAACGCTCTCCGCAAACCTTTCGGGCAACCACGCGGTCAGCATGACCGTCGGCACCCTCGACCTCGACGACTTCGACTTCACGATCGACTCGCTAGAAGGCGCGCTCGACGCGCGAATCGATCTCGGCAGCGGCACCCTCACCACCGGCGACACCTCGGACACCACCTTCGCCGGCATCATCTCCGGCACGGGCGATCTCACGAAGACCGGCACCGGCAGCTTCACCCTCTCGGGCATCAACACCTACACCGGCACGACCACCGTGACCGAGGGCCGGCTCATCCTCGACGCCGACCAGACCGGCCCCTCCGCCGTCGTCATCGAAGACGGCGGCACCGTCCAGATCAACATCGACCAGACCGGCACGCCGACCTACGACGTGCAGACCGGCGGCACGCTCGAACTCTTCGCCGACCTCGACGACGACGTCGCCATCACCGCCGACGGGCTCGTCGAACTCAACAGCATCGACCAGACCTTCGGCTCCATCGCGGGCGGCGGAACCATCAATCTCGAAGACGCCGACCTCGTCGTCGGCGACGCCACCGACACCACCTTCTCCGGCACGATCAACAACAGCGGCAGCCTCACAAAAGTCGGCACGAGCAACCTCACCCTCTCAGGCGTCAACACCTATACCGGCCAAACCACCATCAGCGAAGGCACGATCACACTCGACGGCGATCTCAACGACGCATCGACCGTCAGCATCGCCACCGGCGCAACGCTCGACCTCAACGACAACGACGAGACCCTCGGCACCATCATCGGCGCCGGCGACATCACGCTCGGCTCGGGCACACTCACCGTCGGCAACGCCACCGACTTCGCCTTCGACGGCGTCCTCAGCGAGACCGGCGGTCTCACCAAGCAAGGCGACGGCACCCTGACCCTCTCCGCCGCCCAAACCTTCACCGGATCGACCGTCGTCGCCGACGGCACGCTCATCGTCAACGGCACACTCGCCACCTCCGACATCACCGTCAACGACGGCGGCACACTCGCCCTCGAGGCGATCCTGACCGACGCCGGCTCGAACGTCACCGTCGACGACGGCGGCACGCTCTTCGGCACCGGCACCATCGGCAACGACCTGACCAACAACGGCACGATCAGCTTCGTCGGCCCGGGCCTGGGCGACACACTCACCGTCAGCGGCGACTACACCCAGGGCAGCACCGGCACGCTCTCCACCACGCTCGACGGAGCCGGCGGCCTCGTCGTCGCGGGCACCTTCAACGCGGCCGGCACGCTCGACATCAACATCCCCGCCGACCCCGCCAACTTCGACATCAACGCGACCTACACCCCCATCACCGCCGGCTCGATCGTCGGCAACTTCGACACGGTCACCAGCGACTTCGCCTTCCTCGATCTCACCAGCACGCTCAACGGCGGCAACGTCGAGATCACCCTCGCGCGCAACGCCGTCGCCCTCGACTCCATCGCGCGTTCCGCCAACCAGGCGACGATCGCCCAGGTGCTCGACGGGCTCGTCGGGCCGACCGGCGAACTCAACGACGCGCTCAACCGCGTGCTCGCCAGTTCCGAAGACGGCGCGCGAGCGACCTACGACCAACTCGCCGGGCCGGCCGCGTCCACCGCCAGCACGACCATCGCTGCGTCCGCCGTCAACCAGACGCATCGCATCCTCGATCAGGTCGTCGGCGTGCTGCCCGCGACTTCGCGACCGCTCGGGTCGTTTGGCCGCGGCAACGGCCCCGCGGAGTTCGACGAGTTCCAGCACCTCATGCTCTTTAGCACCAGCGTCCTCGAAGAAGGCGACATCCGCTACCGACCGCAGAACCAAGACGTCGACAACGACATCCGCTATCGCCCCGGCAATCAGAACGCCGACGAAGGCGACCTGCAATACGACCCGCAGCAGCAAGAACTCTCGCAGGAAAAACCCACCGTCGCGGGACTCGATCCCTACCCCTGGGCGACGTTCTACGGCGGCATCGGCGATCAGGGCGACGGCGCCGAAGGTCTCGACTACAACCGCTTCGGCCTGCTCGTCGGACTCGAACTCCAAGGCGCCGAATCCGAGGCTCGCTACGGCATCTCGCTCGGTTTCGAACAGGCCGACTTCGAGTTCAACCTCGATAACGGCGACGTCGACCTCATGTC
>JBMYUK010000022.1:0-14000 GCA_049605275.1 Phycisphaeraceae bacterium | reverse complement strand
GACCGGCCCGTCGTGGGCGTCGAGCGAGTCCGGACCGCCCGCTGAAGTAAGGCTCCCCTCGGCGCCCGCGCGCCCGCCGCGGAAGCCCGCGCGGACGTCGGCCCGCGCGACGCGGCCGAGCGCCTCGTCGACGGCGGGCTCGAGCGCGTGCTCTGGCAATACACCAACGCGTTGGCGGATCAGGGCGTCGCGATGCACGTTGTTACCGAAGCGATCGAGCGCTCGCCGAAGCGCGAATCGCCGCGCGACGGGCTCACCGTGCAGCGGCGCGACGCGGTCGAGTTCGGTCGACTGTGGCGCGTGGGCGAGTTGGTGCAGGTCCGCTGGTGGCAGCGCGCGTTGGCCGAGGTACCGTCCAGCGACGTTTATTGGGCGAACGAGCCGACGGCCGCGGTCGCCGCGATCCGCATGGGCCTGGCCGATCGCTTGCTCTATCGCCCGGTGTTTTGCTACGCGGGGATGACCGAGGTCGCTCGGGCCGTACCCGAGATGGCGTCGTTGCGACGCACGCTGCTCGCGCGCCGGCTCGATCGCTACGCGTACCACCGGGCGCGCTGGGTCATCGACGAGTCGCACAACCTCCGCCTGCAACATCAGCGCTACTACGGCCGACGCGGCAACACGCTTGTCATCCCCAATCCCGCCGCCGCCAGCGAGCCGTCGAACTGCCTACGCCAGCGCTTCGGCCTCTCGCCCGAGCACTTCGTCATCGGCTTCGTCGGTCGGCCCGGCGACCCGTGCAAGGACCTGCCCTTCCTCATCGACGCGATGAACGCACAAGCCATGCCGCCGAACACGCGACTGCTCATCGTCGGCGGCGGCGGCGGCTTCGACCAGGCTCAGCGGTGGATCAACGACGCCGGCCTCGGCGCACAGACCATCTGGACCGGCGACCTCGAAGACCCCGCCCCCGCCTTCGCCGCCATGGACAGCCTCGTCCTGCCTTCGCGTTTCGAGACCTTCGGCAACGTCATCGTCGAGGCACACGCCCACGGCCTGCCCGCCCTCGCCCGCGCCGCAGACTTCACCGCGACGCCCGCCGTCTTCACCGCAAGCGACGAACTCATCGACAACGGCGTCACCGGCTTCGTCGTCGACCCGCACGACCCCGGCGAACTCGGCGCCAAGCTCCTGCTCCTCGCCGCAAACCCGACCCTCGCGCTCGCCATCGGAGAGACCGCCCGCGAACGAGCCGCCGCCTACACCTGGCCCGACGCCGCGCAGCGCTACCTCCAAACCCTCGGCCTCGACACCACACTCACCACCCCATCCCGCCGCGCCGCCTAACCCCGCGCACCACAACCCAACACCCATCACACCCCCCCAAGCCGGGCCATAGCGCAGCGCCGGCCCGGATCCCCGCGCACGCCCATCCCGCCGCGCCCCCACACAACGCCCCAACGCAATCGCGCACGCCATCCGCAAGCACCACGCGCACCAACACCACGCACCCCCGATTATCGGCGGTGTCAAAACGCAACGATTATTCCGGTTATGCGCTTCATCCGGCCTCGGATTCCGCCGACGTTACGCGGGCACCCCTCCACGCAACGCCACAAGGACCCGATCGATGTCTACCGCACCGAACTCGCCACGCGTCACCGTCATCATCCCCTGCCTCAACCACGGCCAATTCGTCGAACAAGCCATCTGCTCCGCGCTCGACCAGGGCTACGACAATCTCGAACTCATCGCCCTGGACGGCGGCAGCGAAGACGACAGCGTCGACATCCTCTCGATGTACGACGACGATCTGGCCTACTGGCACAGCGAGTGGGACTCCGGCCCGGCCGAGGCGATCAACGCCGGGCTCATCCGATCCACCGGCGAGATCGTCTGCATCCTCGCCGCGGACGATGTCCTGCTCCCCGGCGCGATCGACCACGCCGTCAAACGCATGACCCGCGAAGACAAACCCAAGTGGCTCGTCGGAAGCGCCCAAAAGATCGGCCCGCTCGACGAATCGCTCGGCAGCCTCAGCCCGTCCAGCCCCGCGTCCCTCGCCTCCTACCTCATGCACGACACCGGCCTGCTCCCGATGTCCGCCAGCTTCTTCCGACGCGAACTCTTCGAAGACTACAACGGCCTGCAGACCGACCTGCAGTACGCATGGGGCTTCGAGATCGCCGCACGCTTCATCGCCGCCGACGTCTGGCCCGAGCTCTCGACGCTGCCCTTCGCCGCCGTCCGCGACGCCGGCATCCCCGCCGCCGTGCCCGTCACACTCGCCAAGGGCATCGAGTATATCGAGGCGGCCGAGTCCTACGCCAACCACCTCTCCCTACCCCAGCGCTACCAACTCTGGCGTAACTGCGACGAGCGCCGCCGCATCTACGCCCTCGCCGAAGCCGAGTGCAAAGACAGCCCGCACAACACCGGCCGCACCTTCCTCTGGCAGCAACTGCTCCGCCGCCCCTGGTGGCTGGGCAGCGCCCACTACCGCGCAACCCTTCTCAAGGGCGTCGAGCAACTGCCCGACACGCTGCGCGACGCGGCGTAGCCAGGCCACGAGGCTCCTCATGCACGGGACCAGGATTAGCTGGCTTCGCCATCGCTTTGGCCACGCTTCTCATCCCGGCCTAGAACCGCTTCGATGAGTCGATCGCTCAGACGCATGTTCGTGGCTTGTAGAGATTTGACCACGGCGGGCAGGTCAATCAACCCCCTACCCGATGCGAGTTCGAGGACGCCCAGCGTGCCGATGATTTGCAAGCCAAACCGTTTCGCCGCCCACCTGCCATCGAGATCATCAATCAGCAGGAGGTCCGCCTCGATCTCTTTGGCCAAGCAGATCGCGGCTTCCTCGCCAGCGTCAATAGCGGGGATGCGTTCAATGATTCTGGGCGATTGGACCTTGAACCAATCCGGCCGGTGGGCCATAAAATCTTGAACGCTTTGCGGAGCGTTCATATGCGACAACTCTGACGCGACCTGTTCCGGTATCACAACCCGGCCAAACAGCTTGCGAAACAAATCCGACTGATGGATGAGGACCAGATAGTGAATGGGCGAGCTGTCGGCAACCACGAGCATCAGACATCGTGCCCGAAGACATTCCGCAGCGTCTGCCGATCATCGGCCAGGTCGTCCGCCGAATAGTTCGAGCAAACGCCATGGTCTGAAAGCCACTGCTCCGCGTCCCAACGGGTTTCCAGGTCCAGCAACCGGCGGACCATGCTGATACCAAACTGACGGTTGCGATAACCCTGGATCACAAACGCCTCCTTCGCGGCCTGTCCGATGTTCTCAAACAGGCTGTCAAGCTCGCTCTCGACGTCCGGCGGCAGGTCGAATGAAATGGTCATGACAGAATCCTTTTCATCTGCAAAGCCCAGCACGGGAAAACAGCTTTAACCGCTTATCGTCTCGACATGAACATCTTAAATTACAAAACTGCGTTTTGTCCACAAAAATACGACTCGAGGCGTCCGCCGCCCCTGGTGGCTGGGCAGCGCCCACTACCGCGCAACCCCTCTCAAGGGCGTCGAGCAACTGCCCGACACGCTGCGCGACGCGGCGTAAAGATTGAATCGCAAGTCTAAAAAGATCTGAACGAACTTACCGATCCGATTCTTCAAATCGCTGCTTGAGCATCGGCTCCATGATGCTGCGGAGTTCGGCTTCGACCTCCGCCCACTTGGGCTCGCCAATCAGGTTCGTCCACTCATTGGGGTCGTTGTGCAAGTCGTACAGCATGTAGTCCTTACCATTGCCGGGCTTGGAGAAGCGGAAGCGATCGGTGCGGAGGCTCATGCCGTAGGAGAGTTCGGTCAGTTCCCAGGGCTTGCCAATGTGATCGGGGGCATTCAGCATCGGGACAAGGCTTTGGCCGGATAACTGATGCTCAGGGTCCAGACCTGCGAGTTCGCAGAGCGTCGGATAGAGATCGATCAGCCCGGTCAGCCCGCTGACGCGCGTGCCGCCTACGGCCGAGCGGGGATCGTAGATGATCAGCGGGACGTGAAAGGACTCTTCGAATGAAGACGTCTTATGCCAGTAACCGTGCTCGCCGAGATGAAACCCCTGGTCACCGGTGAACACCACAATCGTGTTGTCGTCTAAGCCGTTGGCTTTCAACCCGTCCAACAGCTTCTGGACTTCGCCATCAATGAAGTGGATCGCCGCGTAGTAGGCATGGGTGTACGCCTCGCCGACCGCTTCCGGGATGAAGTGAAAGCTCTTGAAATCCGACCGATTTGAGATCAAACCAAACGCGCTATCGGGGATGTCATCGCGATCGTCTTCGGGCACCTCGGGTAACACGATGCCATCGGGTTCGATCGCATCCCAGTGCCGGCGCGGCGCGATCATCGGAGGGTGCGGGCGGTAATAGCCCATGAACAGCATCAAGGGCTTGCCCGTCTTATCGGGGTGCCGCTCCTTCATGATCCGCAACGCGTGCTGCGTCCCGACGCCGTCGGCCATCTCTTCGCTGGCGATAGGCGGATCGAAGTAGGTGATGCGGACGCCGTGGTTCTTGCGCGTGCCGAACGTGTGCGACCGATTGATATTCTCGATCTGCGTATCCCAGCCCGTGTTATTGACAAACTCGTCCCACGCGGGCGTGTCGTCGGCACCGGACTTTCCCATGTCTTTGGAGATACTCATGTGAAAGACTTTGCCGACCCGCGCCGTGTAGTAGCCTTTCTTACGAAAGAGATGCGGCAGCGACGTCGCTTTGATGCGACTGGCACCGATACGATTGTTCTGGCCGTGCAAACCGCTTTGGTAGGGATAGAGGCCGCTGAGCATCGACATCCGGCTGGGACCGCAGGTCGGACGCTGCGCGTAGCATCGCTCGAAGAGCACGCCGCGCTTCGCAAGCCGATCCAGGTTGGGCGACACCGCCCCCGGCTCGCCGTAACAACCGAGGCGCGCCCCCAGGTCGTCGGCAATGATGAACAGAACATTGGGCCGCTCAGACTGGCCTGCTGGATTGTCGTCGGCCCGAGCCGTCGTCGTACCGGCGCACAAGCACAGCACCGCGAGTACGTTGAACAGGCTACGACGTATCAATATGAAGACCTTCGCCATGTGCACTCCTAAGACTCTCAAATGCTACCACATGATCCGACATGAGCAGCGGGTGGCCGGGGACGAACGAGGTGAGCTACCGGAACGAGTTTGCGTTGATAAAATCGACAAGATTCGTTCCGGGGGTCGCGTCGCTCCACCCCGGCCACCCGACGGCCATCCGATCCTCGCTCCCCAACACCTCACACCCGTCACCCAACACCCATTAAAAAACCGGCCCGTACGCGAACTGCTTCGCACGGGCCGGGCCTCCTTCACGCGGTGCCGGTCGGCGCCTTCGGTGAAGATCGCTGATTACTTGAGCACTTCTTCTTCCTCGCCGTCGATGAAGCCGGCGAGCTTGCGCGAGCGCACGGGGTGTTGCAGCTTGCGGATGGCCTTGGCTTCGACCTGGCGTACGCGTTCGCGGGTGACTTTGAAGATTCGGCCGACCTCTTCGAGGGTGTAGGTGTAGCCGTCGCCGATGCCGTAGCGGAGCTTGATGATCTCGCGCTCGCGGTAGGTCAGCGTCTTGAGGACCGACTCGATGCGCTGCTTGAGCATGTCGCTGGTCGCGGAGTCGGTGGGGTTGCTGGCGGCCTCGTCTTCGATGAAGTCGCCGAAGTAGCTGTCTTCCGACTCGCCGACGGGCCGATCCAGCGAGATGGGGTGTCGGCTGATCTTCATGACGCGGCGGGCTTCGACAACGGGCATGTCGGCGGCCTCGGCGATCTCTTCGATGGTGGGCTCGCGCGAGAGGTCCTGGAGCAGGTGCTTCTGGATGTTGCGGAGCTTGCTCATCGTCTCGATCATGTGGACCGGGATGCGGATCGTTCGGGCGTGGTCGGCGATGGCGCGGGTGATGGCTTGGCGGATCCACCAGGTGGCGTAGGTGGAGAACTTGTAGCCGCGCTTGTATTCGTATTTGTCGACGGCGCGCATGAGCCCGGTGTTGCCTTCCTGGATGATGTCGAGGAAGGAGAGGCCGCGGTTGCGGTACTTCTTGGCGATGGAGACGACCAGGCGGAGGTTGCCGCCGGAGAGGTCGCGCTTGGCCGCTTCGTATTCGTCGAAGACGAGGCGGATGTCGGCGACGCGGGCCTCGAGCTCTTCCGGCTCTTCGAGGACGAGCGAGCGCAGGCCCGACAGCTCTTCTTCCATGACCATGACGTCTTCGGGGTCGAAGCGGTCGGGGTTTTCCTCGGCCTTGGCGAGTTGCGCGACCAGCTCGTTCATCTTCCGGCTGATCGAGGTGAGCTTCTTAAGTAGCGGCTGGACGCGCGACGTCCGCAGCGAGCACTCTTCGATCAGCGTCGCCATCTTGCGTCGGCGGTCGCGGATCTCGAGCAGCACCGCTTCGTACTGTTCGTCGGTGAGTTCGTCGGCCTCGATCTGCTCCCACAGCTCGCGGTTGAGGTCCAGGAGCTTCTTGATGGTCTTGAGGTTGTTGGGGATGCGGGTGGCGATTTTTTCCTTGGCGTTTTCCTCGGCCGTGGAGATCTTCATCGTTCGGTCGAAGGGCAGGTCGCCGGCGTGGACCATGTCGAGGATCTCGACCGACTGCGCGATCGAGTAGTCGTTCATGAGCACCTTGCGGCGGAAGAGGTACCGGCACATCTCGATCTTCTTGGCCAGTCGGATTTCCTCATCGCGGGTGAGCAGGCTGATCTCGCCCATCTGCGTGAGGTACATGCGGACGGGGTCGTCGATGCGCTTGCTGCTGGGCTCGGAGAGCGCGGCGGCAAGTTCGGCGCGGGCCTGCTCGGGGGTGAGCATCTCGACTTCGTTGTCGCCGCTGTCATCGCCGCTGTCGGCGTCGGCGTCGGGCTTGGCCTTCGTGTCGGCGTCGGCGTCGGGCTGCTTGTCGGGGGTGGGCTCGGCGGCGACCTCGACCTTGAGGCCGAGCTTCTCTTTGTCGTACGGGCGTTTACTCAGCGGCATGGCCATGGCGGAGACCATGTCGATCTCGGTTTCGCGCATGATGACTAGGAGCTGGTCGAGGATGTCGGGCTCGACGTAGCGATCGGGCAGGGAGGCGTTGAGCTGATCGAAGGTGATAAAGCCGGCGTGCTTGCCGTGCTCGAAGAGCTCGAAGACTGCGGGGTTGAGGGTGTCTTGCTGCAAAGGATCGGTCTCCGTGAGTCGTCGGGTGGTCGGCCCGATTCGGGCGTGTGTTAGATCGTAGGGGTCGGTTTGGGGCTGGGGTCAGGTGGTGCGTGCGATTCGGCCGGGGTCGTCTTCGTTGCGTCGCTGCTGGGCGAGGCGTTGTGCCTGTTCGGCGAGGGCGAGGGCTTTGGCCAAGGGGTCGGGGTTGTCTTGTGCGCCGGCGACGAGCGAGCGGCGGTCTTGTTCGTGCGCTTTGTTGCGCCGGTGTCTTGCGATGGCCTGGGCGGCGTCGGTGAACAGGCGTTTGAGACGGTCGGGGTCGTCCGCGATCTGGGGTTCGAGTTCGAGGTCGGCCTGGGTCAGCCAGCGGCGGTCTTCGTGCCAGCCCCGCTCGGCCAGTTCCGCGAGCAGGCCGCTGAGGGTCAGCGTCTGGCCGTCGGCAAATCGGTCGTGGAGCAACTGGTAGACCCGTCCGGCGTCGCCCGCCACGTCGCCCGGGGGGACCGATTCGCAGAAGTCGGCACCGTCCGGCATGGCGGAGTGGAACAAGTCATTGTCGCGGATGAGGCAAGCCACGAGCTGCCTCTGTGCTAAGGCCAGTGCACCACCAAGCTTAAACGACGAATCGGGTTCGGGCCTGCCGACTTGCTCATTTTCTGCGTAATCGGGCATCGCCTCGTCCATTACCGGGCCAACTTCGTCCGGGCCGTAGCCCGCCTGAGTGGTCGCGGTCGCGTCGGCCGAAGGGATCGGGGGTGCGAACGTCCGCGGCTTGAGGCGCTTGAGCTCGGCCAGCACCTCGTGCTCGGGCAGGTGCAGCAGCTGTGCGAGACGCGCGACGACGAGCGCTCGGCGGATGCTCGGCATCGCGGCGATGTCGTGGCGAGCCAGTCGCGTCAGAAACGCCGTCGCCAGGTCCTGCTTGCCCGCCATCGTGTCGGCCTCGGACAGATCGTCGGCGAACTGCGCGAGCAGGTACGCCATGGCGCCCGGAGCCCGGTCGATCAACGCGTCCCACGCCGCGGCGCCGCCGTCCTGCGCGAGCAGTTCGTCGGGGTCTTTACCCTCGGGCAGGATGACCACGGCCACGTCGATCTCGCTGGTCAGCAAGACCTCGACCGCGCGGTCCGCGGCTTTGAGACCGGCCGCGTCGCCGTCGAAGACCAGCACCACCTTCTCGCAGAATCGGCGGAGCTTGGTGGCGTGCTCGGCGGTGAAGGCCGTGCCCAGCGCCGCGACGACGTTGCATCGCTCGTGCTGGTGGCAGGCGATGACGTCGGTGTAGCCCTCGACGATGACGGCGGTCTTGGCGTCGATGATGGCTTTCTTCGCGAGGTCGAGGCCGTAGAGCGTGCGGGATTTATTGAAGAGCAGCGTCTCCGGGCTGTTGAGGTACTTCGCGTCGACGGTCGGGTCGTCGAGTTCGTTACCCGGCAGGGTGCGCCCGCCGAACGCGATGGCCCGGCCCATGTCGTCGCAGATCGGGAAGATCAGCCGGTGGCGTAGTTTGTCGTAGCAGTTGCCCCCTGCGCCGCCGGGCTTGTTGCTCTTGGCGATCAGGCCCGCGGCCTCGAACGCCGGCTTGTCCCAGCGCTCTTGCGCGACCGCCTCGGCGAGCGCGTGCCAGCTGTGCGGGGCGTAGCCGAGTTGGAACCGCTCGATCATCTCGGCGCTGACGCCGCGGCCGTCGAGATAAGCCCGCACCGCCTCGGCGTCGGGCGATTGCAACTGCTGCTGAAAAAACGCGAGCGCGAGCTCGTTCACCGCGAGCAGGCGCTTGCGGCGGTCGGTGTTTTGCGGGTTCGGCGTCCCGCCGCCTTTGCCGGGCCTAAACGGCGTGAGCTCGATGCCCGCGCGATCCGCCAGCATCTTCATCGCCTCGGGGAACGTCAGCTTGTGGTAATCCATCACGAAGCTGAACGGATCGCCCCCCGCCCCGCAGCTAAAGCACTTGTAGATCTGCTTCTGCGGGCTGACCTGCATCGAAGGGTTTTTGTCGTCGTGAAAGGGGCACAGCCCGGCGAACTCCCGGCCCTTGGGGCGCAGCTGCACGTGCTCGCCGATCAGACGCACGATGTCTGTCGAGGCGAGGACGCGTTCGCGATCGTTGTTGGCCGAGAGGTTCATAGGGGACTGCTGTAGGGATACACGCATCGGCGAGGCGTGGGTGCCGGCGCGTGCGGCGACGGGGCTTGTCCTTCTCCTTCAACGAAAAGAACGGTGCCGGGTCGGGCGGTCCTGTTGTGGTGTGCCGGAGCGTGGGTTCGACCGGTCCCGTGGGCGGGCGTGTCGTCGGTCGGGGCCTCCAGCGGCGAGCTTGTCTATCTCAATCGGACGATGGTCGGCGGCGTTGCGCTACGGCGTGGCCGAGCGCAGCCGCGTCGAAACTATTTTACTCGGCGGCTTCGGCGTCGGGCTTGTAGGCGAAGCGTCGCTTCAGCGGCTTGGTCACCAGGCCGTTGCGGATCGCTCGGGTCGAGGCCTTGACCTTCTTGACGCTGCCGTCTTCCATCAGCGCGTTGACGGTCTGGATATTGGGCTTGAAGGTGCGCTTGGTCTTGCCGGTCACCTTGGTGCCGACGCCGCCGAGATACTTCGCCTTACCGCGGGTGGTGTAGGTGTTGCCAGCGGTGGTCTTCTTGCCGGTGAATTCGCAGACGCGGGGCATGGTCGGTCCCTTGTGTTGGTCGGTGAGGGGTTCGCTTTCGCGAGCCGAATAGTGTAGCACGGCTCGGAAATGATGCAAGCGGGGAGAAACGCATCAAAGCAAAAGATCAGAAAAGCAGATAATCGATGCCTCGTGGCCGCTGGATTGATTTTTCGCTTTTCTGATCCTCTATTGGGCTGTGCTCTGCCCAAAATGTTTGGTCAGACGCGCCCGGACGCCGTTTCGGGGTACACTAAAAACTACCCCGGATCGCTCCATGCCCCCCGACAACCGCGAAATCCGCGTCAACCGCATCAAGCAGATCACCTGCACCGGCTGTAAGCACGCGATCGACATCACGGTCTTCAAGCCGCTGAGTAACCAGGCCTGCCCCGACTGCGGCGCGCGGTTCGAGGTGCCCTGCCAGATCGGCCAGTACCTGTTGTTCAAGCGACTCGCCGCCGGCGCGATGGGCTCGGTCTACAAAGCCTACGACGAGGTGCTCGCCCGCCAGGTCGCGCTCAAGATCGTCTCCGCCCCGCCGTCCAAAGACGACGACCTCTACCAGGGCGCATTGCGCGAGGCCCGCGTCCAGGGCTCGGTCAACCACCCCTGCGTCGCGCAGGTCTACGCCATGTCCGAAGACATGGGCCAGCCCTACATCATCATGGAACTGGTCGAAGGCGGCTCCGTGCTCGGCAAGATCCAGAAGGACGGCCCGATCGACGAACTGCACAGCGTCGAGATCGCCATCGACGCCGCCCAAGGCCTCTACGCCGGGCACAAACTCGGGCTCATGCACCGCGACGTCAAGCCCGGCAACCTCCTCCTCGACCGCGACGGCAAGGCCAAACTCATCGACTTCGGACTCGCCGAACGCGTCAGCAAACAGAAAGACGGCAAGGTCGTCGGCAGCCCCTACTACATGTCCCCCGAAATCGCACGCGGACAAGTCGCCGACCACCGCGCCGACATCTACTCACTCGGCGCCTCGCTCTTCCACACCCTCACCGGCGAACCGCCCTTCCGAAAACCCGGCGCGAGCCCGCGCGACATCGTCCTTCGACGATTCAAAATCCCACCGCCCGACCCCTGCCAGTTCAACCCCAAACTCAACGCAGACACCGGCCGACTCGTCCAGAGCATGATGGCCCTCGACCCCGATCACCGCGCGACCGACTACCCCACCCTCATCCGCCAGCTCAGACAACTCGCCGCAATCATCGTCCGCGACGAACGACCCCAGCACGCCGAGCCCGGCGACGCGCTCCAGGCCCTCAGCGATGCGCTCAGCGACGACTGATCGATCCGCCCCTCGACCGCCTACACCCTTTCAGCATGTCATCGAACCGACCCGCTTGCGAACTCTGCCGACGCACAGGCCTTAAGCTCACCAAGCACCACCTCATCCCACGCAAACGACACCGACGACGAAGCGCCCAGGTCCGCTTCGATCGCGAAGAGATGCACACCCGCATCGCCCTGCTCTGTCAGCCCTGCCACGCGACCGTCCACGCTCACCTCACCGAGGCCGAACTCGAGGCCGCCTACAACACCGTCGACGCGCTCGCGCAGCAGCCCGACATCGCTAAGTTCGTCCGCTGGGTCCGCAAACAGCCCACCGACCGCAACGTCGCCGTCAAACCCCCAAGATAAAACACACCCACTTAAAGCCCACGGACCCCGTCCGTGGGCCCGAACCATTCGTAAACCGGCCTTCCCAAAGACCCCACGTCCAACCCGCTACACTGTTTCGTTCCACGCCAACAGGAACCAAACGCCTTGGAACTCGGCAAACGCGAACAATCCGTATCCGTCGCCGCCGAGCGCGCGGTCCTCGTCGGCGTGCTGCTGCCCAACGACGGGCTCGACCCGCACGACCCGCTCGGCGAGCTGCGCGCTCTCGCCGACACCGCCGGCGCGACCGTCGTCGACGCCATCATGCAGAAGCGCGCCAAGCCCGACGCCGCGACCTACCTCGGCAAGGGCAAGGTCCAGGAACTCAAAGAGATGGTCAAGTTCCACGACGCCGACGTCGTGCTCTTCGAAAACGACCTCAGCCCGTCGCAGATCGCCAAGGTCGAGGAGGCCGTCGAAGCCAAGGTCCTCGACCGAAGCGAATTGATCCTCGACATCTTCGCCGCCCGCGCCCGCACCGGCGAGGCCCGCCTCCAGGTCGAACTCGCCCAGCTCGAATACACCTACCCCCGCCTCCGCGCCATGTGGTCCCACCTCGAACGCATCGTCGGCGGCGCGCCCACCGGCATCGGCACCCGCGGTCCGGGCGAGCAACAACTCGAAGTCGACCGCCGCATCGTCCAACGCAAAAAAACCCAGCTCCGCCGAGAGATCGCCGCCGTCCAATCCCGAAAGACCCGCGAGGTCGCCGCGCGAAACCTCGACCACTTCACCGTCGGGCTCGTCGGCTACACCAACGCCGGCAAGTCCACCTTCTTCAACGCCGTCACCGAGGGCGGCGCCTACGCCGACGACAAACTCTTCGCCACCCTCTCGACCCGTACACGCGTCTGGAAGCTCGGCGACGGCCACGAGGTCATGCTCTCCGACACCGTCGGCTTCGTGCGAAACCTCCCCCACCACCTCGTCGCGTCCTTCAAAGCAACGCTCGAAGAAGCCGTCAACGCCGACCTCCTGCTCATCATCATCGACGCCGCCGACCCCAACGCCAAACGCATGTACGAGACCGTCAGCGAAGTCCTCGACGACATCGGCGCAAAAGACAACCCCAGGCTCGTCGTCCTCAACAAGACCGACAAGCTCGAGAACAACGCCGAGGTCTTGATGCTCACGCGTGAAATCCCCGGCTCGATCCCCGCGAGCGCGGTGACGGGCGTCGGCATCGACAAGGTCGTCGAGACGGTCCGCGAGGCCTCGCGCGGCCAAACCCGCGAACTCGACGTCACCGTCCCCCACGCCGACGGCAAGACGCTGCACTACCTCGAAACCCGAGCCGTCATCCTCGATCGCGACTACACGAACGACGGCGTCAAGCTCCGCGTCAAACTCGGCGCCCGCCAACTCGATCAACTCCAAGCCATGGGCACCCAAGCCACCTGGCAAGGCTCAAACCATTCCGCTACCCACGGCTGGGGGCGGTAGCTGGATGCGATCCAGGGCGATCGCATCTGCCATGAAAGGTGGGGCGGACTTCTTCTTCTGCCTGTTATGATAAGTATATGCATGAAGCGATCGACCAACACCGCGAAGCGATCTTCGAGCTGTGTAGGCGTTTCTACGTTCGGCGGCTAGATGTTTTCGGCTCGGTCACCACCGACGCGTTCGATCCGAATCGTTCCGATGTCGATTTCCTCGTCGAGTTCTGGGATGACATGCCGATCCGCCGGTTTAACGCTTACTTCCAGTTGAAAGACCAACTCGAACAATTGCTCGAGCGTAAAGTCGATCTCATCGAGCCCGGCGGCGTTCGGAACGACTACTACCGTCGCGGCATCGATTCGACGCTGGAGCACCTCTATGCGGCGTAGCGTCGCGGCGTACCTCGCCGACATCATCGATGCGTGCGAGCACATCATCACGGCTACGTCACGCTTGACGGCCGACGACTATCTCGCTGATAAAACGACGCGTCGCGCGGTCGAACGCGACTTCCAGATCATCGGCGAGGGACTCATTCAGTTACGAAATCGAGAACCCGAGCTACTTGCTGGATTTACCAATGCGCCGCAGATCATCGGCTTCCGCCATATTCTCGTCCATCAATACTTCGACCTCGATCACCGCACTGTGTGGGATACCATCGAACACGACGTCAAGCCTTTGCTCTCTGTTGCCAGTCAAATCTTAAATAGCCTCGGCGAGTCGCGCGACGAGTAAGGTTTATCCCCTTACGCCGCTCTTGAGGAAGAACTCCATCAGCTCGTGGCCGAACGCGACTTGGAGGTCGCTGTCTTCGGCGGCTTGTTCGGTGACCGGGCGTTCGACGACGCCTTGCATCTTGTAGCCGGTGATGACGAAGGGGACGGGCATGGGGTCGTCGGTGCGGTCGTCGACGGGGGTGGCGTAGAGCGGGGTGGCCATGAGCCGGTGCTCGCCGCGGGCGGCCAGGGCGTGGCCGATCGGACCGAGCACGTGTTCGTCGATGAGGTTGATCGCGGCGACCTTGTTGGCGATGTTGCCGTCGAGCCCGGCGAGCGCGGGGGCGTCGGCGTGGACGATGACCAGATCGTAGAGATCGACCGCCTCGATGCTGTCG
>JBMYUK010000021.1:0-14126 GCA_049605275.1 Phycisphaeraceae bacterium | reverse complement strand
GCGTGTTCAGCGGAATCGAGGACCGCACGCTTCTCGACGGCGGTAATGCCCGACGGCACGGCGATCACGACCCGCGGCCCGAGCACGCGATGGCGTCCGGTCACCTTGCGGATGAAGTAGCCGAGCATCGCCTCGGTGATCTCGAAGTCGGAGATGACGCCATCTTTCAGTGGGCGGATCGCGGTGATCGAGCCCGGCGTCTTGCCGAGCATCTCCTTGGCGACCCAGCCGACGGCGTTGCCGTTGTTCAAGACCTGATTCGTGCCCTTTTTCACCGCGACGACGGAGGGCTCGTTGAGCACGATCCCCTCGCCGCGCACGCAGACCAGCGTGTTGCACGTGCCCAGGTCGATCCCCATATCGACGCTGAACCAGCTTAGAACGTTATCGAGGATCAAGCGGAGCGGCCCCTGCTGCGGCCCCGTCGCGGGGGCGGTGATCGATACAGCCGAGCAAGACGCCGGCCGATCGAAAGATTGTACCGACGATCCGCGCAGACCGCCGCCGGCCCGTTAAGACCACCATCTCTAAGATCGGCCTCCGCAGAGGTCAAGCCGCAGATTATCGCTGATCTACGCGATAGCGGCATAACCCAAGGGCGGTCGCACGAGGCGACTCGACTCGCTCGATGTGCGTTGCGCGTGACGCTTGTCGCGGCGTCGGCACCTCGCGTCCGCCCGGTGCGTTGTCGATCGCGCAATAAAAAACGGCCCGTTGCAGGGCCGCATCGATGGGTCGGAAGGGCGTATGGCTTTAGCCGATGAGGCCGAGCAGTTGGCCGGGGAGGACGAACGAGAGGTCCTTGGCGTCCATGGGGTTCCAACTGCCGAAGAGTTCCTGGCTGCGCATCGCGACGAAGATGACGCCGGCGAGCAGGGCGAGCAGCGCGATCACGGTCAGCACGGTGTAGATGTTGTTGGGCACATTGTTTTGGTCGGCCATGGCTTGAGTTCTCCGCGGTCAAATCGCCGCTAGTCTGGAATGCGAATCGGTTGGTGTGCGCGGCGAGGTTTCGTCGCCCGAGGGTCGATCAACGGCCGCCGGCGCGAACGGCGTCGCCTTCCTGAATGCCGCCGCCGAGGGTCAGGGTGCCGACGGACTCGGCTGTGTCCACCGAAGCGATCTTGACGTTGGCGACGTACTTGTCACCGCGGTAGACGACGAACTCCATGCCCTCTTTGACGAGGTCGCGCTTGCCGACGTTGACCTGCACGAAGGTGATGCCCTCTGTGGGCTGATCGACCTTGGTGACCGAGCCGCGGATCGTGGTGCCGTCGGGCGGCAGGACACCAGCGTCTTGCTCGACGACCACCCCTGCGTCTTTCATGAAGCCCGCGAGCTTAACCAGCGAGGTGTCGAGCTTGGCCTGGGTCTCGATGAGTTGCTGAGACAGGGCCTTGTTCTCTTCCTGGATGCGGAGATAGTTGTCCGAGAGGCGGCGCACGTCCATTTTGGTATCGATGAGGACCTGGTTGAGGTCGGCGTTTTGGCCCTGAAGGTCGCCGAGCGCCGCGATCTGCTTATTAATGACGTCGGCCTGCTGGGTGATCTGATCGGACTGGCTGGCGTTCATGCGCGAGGCGACTTCCATCGCCGCGGAGTTGCGGGCCAGGGTCGTCTGAGCCTGATCGAGCTTGGTCTGCAGGGCTTTGTTGTCGGCGTTCGCGCGATCGAGTTCGGCGGTGAGCGTGGTCAGCGCGTCGCGGGTGGCTTCGAATTCCTCGCCCTTCTTGGCGAAGTCGTTGAGGATCTCGTTGCGGGCGTCCTGCGCGAGCTTGAGCTGGGCGTCGCGGTCCTGCTTCATCTGCTCGAACTGCTCGGCGTAGTTGGGGACGCGAGCCGCGAAGGGGACGACCAAGGCAACCAGGACGACCGAGAGAATGGTCACCACAACGACAAAGGCTTTCGTCAGTACGTTCAAAGCGGGATCCTCATGCAGGCACGCGGGGCGGGGGCGGCGTCGCGTTAACGGCGATCACCGAACGGTCATGATGAACACAACCCCGGCATTTGTCAACCTTTCTGTCGATTTCTCCGCGGCGAGCCCCGGCCGCTGAGTCCGGTCGAGGTCGCTCCCCGCCGATCCTCATCGCGAGGCACTGAGTAGCGCGGACGCCGCGGCGACGCGGACCACCTCGCTGGGGTCGTTGAGCAGCGCGATGAGCCGCTCGCTTGCTTCTTTGCTGCGGACCGAGCCGAGAGCCACCGCCGCCTGTGCGCGAACCTCGGAGGCGGCTCGGAACCGCTCGGTTTCGTTGTTCAGGAGGTCTCGGATGGTCTGCGCTTCGGGGCCGGAGACGCCGTTGTCGTCGATGTAGTCTTCGAGGTCGTCGCGGAGCTCGCGTTCGCTGTATCGGGCGGCGCGGAGGAGGGTCGGGATGCCCTGGGTGTCGCCGAATCGGACGAGGGCGTGTGCCGCGGCGATCTTGACCTGGATCGGGTTGTCGCGTTTGACGATGTGGGCGAGGCCGCCTTGGACCGATTGGTCTCGGATCTCGCCGAGGATCTGGATGGAGAGGACGCGGACGTCGTCGAGGTTGGAGTAGATCGACGCGCGAATCGAGCCGAGCACCTCGGCATCGTTGGGGTCGAGGCGGATCATGGCCTCTGCGAATTGGAGGCGGACCCAGCTGCGCTCGGCGGGGGAGACGCGGGGCATCGGCGCGGACGCCATCTCGCGGAGCATGTCGATGGCCTGCCGGTCGCCGAGTTGGCCGACGAGCATCGCGGCGTTGGCGCGCGTGCCCGGGCTGCCGCTGGCGAGCATGCCGCCAAGGGGCGAGAGGTCGACGTTCTTGCCGCATCGCTTGGCGGCGAAGAGGGCGGCGGCGCGGACCGACTCGTTGCGATCGCGCAGGAGGTCGAGCGCCGCGGGCGCGAGGTCGACCAGTTGCAGCTTGCCGACGGTGACGAGCGCACCGAAGCGCACGGCCGGGTTCTCGTCGCCCAGCCCGTTACGCGCGAGGTCCAACGCCGCGTCGGGCGCGTGCTGGGCCGCTTCGATCGCGGCGAGGCGCAGACGTGGGTCGTCGCTCGTCCCGGCCCGGCGGATGATCGCGTACGCCTTGGGCTTGGCCTGCAGCAATGCGATGCGCGCTTCGTCGGGGCCCTGGGCCGAGGCGGTCGTCGGGGTCAGCGCGGCGGCTGCGCTAAAGGCGAGCACCATCGCGAACGCCACACAGCCCGCGGCCGACTTCATCCTGATCTTTTGCATCGCTTCACCTTTAGCGTTTATTGATTCGCCTGATCGCATCATCGCTACGACGGGCCGGCCGATCCGGATCGTCCCGCTGCTGCTCATCGGCGAACCGAGGCCGCGGGCCGCACCCTTATTTCGCCTCGGACTTGCGCACGGTCCGATTCTTGGTGTGCGGCACCAGGCAGCCCAGCAGCATCAACAGCGCCGCGGCGCCGAGACCGACCGACGCGCCTTCTCGGACCCTGCCGTACAGCGTGACCCGCGGATCGAGCACGACCGACGCGTTCACCGTGCCGTCGACTTCCTGATGCTCGCCGCCGACGATGACCAGAGGCCCAACTCGCCCCGCCGAGTCGATCATCCCGCTCACCCCCGTGTTCACGCTCCGCGCCATCGGCACGCGGTTCTCGATGCAGCGCATCGCCGCGATCTGCAGGTGCTGATACCCCTGATGCGAGCCGGGGTACCACCCGTCGTTGGTCAGGTTCAGCAAGAGGTCGGCCCGCTTGGTCCCGTCGTTGCCGTACACCATCTTGCGACACTGGATCGCGACGACATCCTCGTAGCAGATCGGCGTCGCCAGTCGCAGCGCGGGCAGGTGGACCGCTTCGGGTAACTGTTCGTTTTCGCGCGGCTGGGCCTCGAAGATCACGACGCGCTCGCCCGGCTGCACCGTGTAGTCCGTTTCGTACGGGCTGAGGTGTTTCAGGAACAGTTCGCGGAGCCAGGTCGGCCCGGGGATGTACTCGCCCATCGGGACCAGGTGCATCTTGCTGTATCGCGACAGCGTCTGCCCGCCGGGCGTGACAAACAGCGCCGAGTTCATCGACCTGCCGTGGTCGCCGACCTCCCACGCCTGGCTGCCGATCATCAGGGGGATGCCGAAGCGGTCGCTGTGCTGCTGAACCCGCGCCCGCATCGTCGTCACGAACGAGGCGAAGGGCTCGCGGTAACCGCCCGCCTCCGCGAACGCCACCGCCTCGTCGTTGATCGCGTAAGGCACCATCGTCTCCGGCCAAACGATCAAGTCCGGCTTCGGCAAGTCCGTCGCCGACTCGACGCTCAACTCGAGCAGGCGATCGAAGTCGTCGAGCTTGCGCTGCAATAGATCCTCCGCGTCGCCCTGCATCTTGTTGCTCTGCGGCACGTTCGTCTGCACGATCCCGACGACCGCGATACGGCTGTCCGCGGCATCGCCGCTCGGTGTTTCCGCCAGGCGCTGCCAGCCGTACACCAGCGACCCCGCCATGCAAAAGCCCCACAGCAACACCGCGCTCACCACCGTCCGCCTCGGTCGAATCCGCCCGTCCGAATACCGCTTGATCAACGGCCGAGCGATCAGGTCCACCATCAAACCCGACGTCATCGCCACCAAAAAACTCACCGTCACCCACCCGAACAGGTCCGCCGACTGAACGAGATAGCCCGGGTGCTCGCCCACCCGCCACGCCGCCTGCGACGAGCCGAGCGTGAACCACGCGAACCCGCCGACCGGCCAAACGCTGCGCGCGATCTCCTGTGCGCACCAAAACAGCGGCAGCGTCAGCGTCATCGCCCCCTTAAACCGCCGCTGCACCAGCGCCAGGCAGACCAACGCCAACGAGAAATATCCCGCACACACCAGCGCGATCCCCACCGGCGCGAACGCCTGCACGTGACGCAGCCACATCACCCGCAGCGTCCACCACGCGAAAAACACCAGGTAACTCGTCCACGCCAGCGTCCACAATCGACGCGTCCGCATCGCCAAGACGCCCACCGGCACCAGCGCGAAAAACGCCATGAACGACCAGCCCGGCAGCGGAAACGCCAGCGTCATCAGCACCGCCGTCGCCACGCACATCGCCAGGTGCGCCCACACCGAGCGGACGCCGTAGTGGTCCTGTTTCACGTCGATCGCGGGCGGAGGTGCAGACATTCAAACGGTTCCTGATCGAATCGATTCGCGTATCCTAACCGTTATGAAAGCCAATCTCTTTTGCGCGCTCATCGTTGTGCTGCTCGGGCTCGCCGAGTTCCCGCCCGCTCACGCCGACTCGAACAACCCGCCCAATATCATCTACATCTACGCCGACGACCTCGGCTACGGCGAACTCGGGTCCTACGGCCAATCCAAAATCAAAACCCCGCATCTCGACAACCTCGCCAGCAACGGCACGCGCTTCACCAGGCACTACTCGGGCGCACCGGTCTGCGCCCCCTCCCGCGCCGTCCTCATGACCGGCATCGACACCGGCCGCAACTACATTCGCGATAACTCGCCCTGGTACCGCAAGACCAACCCGCACCAACAGGGGCAGGAACCCCTCAAACCCGAATACACCACCGTCGCAGAACTGCTCAAGGAGCAAGGCTACCGCACCGCCGTCGCCGGCAAGTGGGGTCTGGGCGGGCCCGAATCCTACGGCATCCCGAACAAGCACGGCTTCGACGATTTCTTCGGCTACCACTGCCAGTGGGTCGCCCACTCCTACTACCCCGATCACCTCTGGCACAACGAAAAAAAGATCCCGTTCAACGACGAGCCCGTCTCCGGCTACATCAAGCCCAAGCCGCCCGTGAAGGATTGGTCGGTTATCGAAGCCGACCAATACGCGCCCGACTGGATCGCCGACAAAATGCTGAACTGGCTCGACGATGCCGCCAATCGCGACGAACCCTTCTTCTTCTGGTACGCCTCGATCATCCCGCACGTCGCGCTTCACATCCCGCAGGAATACATCCAGCGCTACGGCTACGAGCGCATGGACGACAAGCCGTACCACGGCAACCGAGGCTACTCCTCGCACCCCACGCCAAGGCTCGCCTACGCCGCGATGATTAGCTACCTCGACGAACAAGTCGGTAAGATCATCAAGCTGCTGGAAGAAAAAGGCGAGCTCGACAACACGCTCATCATCTTCAGCAGTGACAACGGCGCAAGCTACGCCGGCGGCGCAGACGCCAAGTACTTCCAGTCGGTCGGCGGGCTGCGCGGACTCAAGGGAAGCGTTTTTGAAGGCGGCATCCGCGTGCCGATGATCGCCGCCTGGCCCGGCAAGATTCGACCCGGCACGACCAGCGACCTGGTCTGCGGCCAAGTCGACATCCTGCCCACGCTCATCGAAGCGGCCGGCGGCAAAGCGCCCCGAGGGATCGATGGGGTCAGCTTCCTGCCGACGCTCACCGGCAACGGCGAGCAGGTCAAACCCGACTTCTACTACTGGGAACTCGGCAACAAACAAGCAATCCTACAAAACGACTGGAAGCTGGTCCGCACGTTCAACAAACAAGATCGGCCCACAACCTATCTCTTCAACCTCGAAGAAGATCCCTACGAGAAAAACAATCTCGCCGACCGCCACCCCGCGCGGGTCAAGCGTCTGATCGACCTCATCATCGCCCACCGCACCGAAGCCGAGGTGAAAGGCTTCAGGTTCCCCGCTTTCAGCAGCGACACAACCCGGTCCGACTAGTCACAGGGGATGCCCACCGTTTAACCGAATGCTTTCGCTTGGGAGTCGCTTCATGAAAAACATCAATCAGCTCATCAACCTCATCGTCCTCGCTCTGTGTCTGCTGATTCAACCCGGCTGCGCGGCCGCCGCGCAAGCCCAGCAACAGCCGCCCAACATCGTCATCATCTTCACCGACGACATGGGCTACGCCGACCTCTCTTGCTACGGCTCAACAATCTGCACCACGCCGAACCTCGATCGACTCGCCGAGCGGGGCATGCGGTTCACCGATTTCTACGTGACGACCGCGGTGTGCTCGGCCAGCCGATCGTCACTCATGACCGGCCTCTACCCGCCGCGAGCGGGCATCAGCGGGGCGCTCGGACCGCGGAACGAAAAAGGACTCGACCACCGTCACCTGACGATCGCCGAGCTCGTCAAGCAACGAGGCTACGCGACCGCCTGCATCGGCAAATGGCACCTCGGACACACCCCCGACTACCTGCCCGTCGCCCACGGCTTCGACGAATACTTCGGCCTGCCCTACTCCAACGACATGTGGCCCTACCACTACGGCGACCACGACCGCGGACACATCGGTAGCAAAAATCGCAACGACCCCCCTTTGCCGCTCATCGACGGCGTCGAAACCATCGAGACCAACCCAAGGCAAGCGTCCCTCACCCCGCGCTACACCGAACGCGCACTCGACTTCATCGACCGCAACAAAGACCAGCCCTTTTTTCTCTACCTCGCCCACTCGCACCCGCACGTGCCCATCGCCGCCAGCGACAAGTTCAAGGGCTCGACCGGCAACGGCCTCTACGCCGACATGATCGCTGAGATCGACGACTCGGTCGGCCAAGTCATCAAACGCCTCGAACAACACGGCCTCACCAACAACACCCTCGTCTTCTTCTCAAGCGACAACGGCCCGTGGACCAAGTTCGGCAACGAAGCCGGCGAGACCGGCCCGCTCCGCGGCGACAAAGGAACCACCTTCGAAGGCGGGCAGCGCGTCCCCGGCATCTTCGTCTGGCCCGGCACGATCCCCGCCGGCGTCGTCACAGACGCACTCGCCTCGACCCTCGATCTCCTGCCCACCGTCGCCGCCGCCACCGGCGCGACGCTGCCCGACACCCGGCTCGACGGCCACGACATCCTCCCGCTTCTCAAAGGCGAAACCGACCGATCACCCACCCAAGCCTTTTTCTACATCGGCATGCAGAACACCATCGAAGCGGTCCGCGTCGGCGATTGGAAACTCCACATCGAACACAAGTACCGCCGCGTCGTCACCCAAGGCAAAGACGGCCAACCCGGCAAGCAAGACTACCCCACCCTCCCGCTGTCGCTTTTCAACCTGAAAGACGACATCGGTGAATCGACCAACCTCGCCGAGGCAAACCCCAAAATCGTTGAAGCACTCCAGGACGAAATCGAACGCGGCAACGAACGCATGCAGTGGAAATGATACGGATCGCGTTTTGAAACGGCGTGATGACATCGGTATCGACTCATAGCCGCGATGCTACGCATCGCAGGACACGCGCGATCAGCGTGTCATGCTTTGCCTGCGACGCGTGTCAATCAGTATTGTCGCGTTGCGTAGCTGCCGGGCAACGCACGGGGGTTGAGTCGTTTTGGATTTTGATCACGGTCACGCCGAATAGACCCCAGCCGATTCGACCCCCGCGTGTTACGCGGCGGCTACGGATGATTGGGCCAGTTGCTTTGACGGGCGGGCTTCACTTATCGCTGTAGCCGTCGGGGTTGTTTTTGAACCAGGCCCAGGCGTCGGCGACCATCTGCTTGATGTCTTTGCACTTCGCTTCCCAGCCGAGTTCGTTTTTGATCTTGCTCGGGTCTGCGTAGAGCATCGGCGGGTCGCCGGGGCGGCGGGGGCCCATCTCCGCGGGGATCGGGTGGCCGGTCACCTCGCGGCCGGCTTCGATGATCTGCATGACGGTCGTGCCCGTGCCGGTGCCGAGGTTGTAAAAGCGTTGGTCGCCGGGTTGGAGTGCGTTGATGACGTTGACGTGCGCGTCGACGAGGTCGTTGACGTGGATGTAGTCGCGGATGCACGTGCCGTCGGGCGTGTCGTAGTCGGTGCCGAAGACGGACATCTTTTCGACTTTGCCGAGGGCGCAATTGAGGACGACGGGGATGATGTGTGTTTCGGGTTGGTGGTCTTCGCCGATGACGGCGTCGGGGTCCGAGCCGGCGACGTTGAAGTAGCGCAGCGCGGCGAAGCCGAAGCCGTCGTTCGCGTTGGCGTAGTCGATCAGAGCGCGCTCGGTCATGAGCTTGGACCAGCCGTAGGGGTTGATCGGCACTTGAGGCATGTCTTCGGTGATGGGCGTCGACGCGGGCTCGCCGTAGGTCGCGCAGGTCGAGCTGAAGACGATGCGTTTGACGCCCGCTTGGTCCATGGCGGTGAGCAGGCTGACCGAGCCGGCGGTGTTGTTGTTGTAGTAGCGCAGCGGCTGGGTGACGGACTCGCCGACGTAAGCGAGGGCGGCGAAGTGGATGACGCCTTGGATGTCGTTGTCGCGCAGGGCTTGTGTGACGGCGTCGGTGTCGCGGAGGTCGGCCTTGACGAGCGTGGCCTTGCCGTCGGAGGCGCGTTCGACGGCGACGGCGTGCCCGCGGTCGCAGTTGTCGAGGACGGTGACGTTGTAGCCGTCGGCGACGAGTCGCTTGACGCAGTGAGAGCCGATGTAGCCGGCGCCGCCGGTGACGAGGATGTTGTTCACGGATGTGCTCCGCCGGGGATGAGATCGAGGGCGAATGATAAAGCGATCGGGCTAGTTTTTCCCGCCCTGAAGGCGGTCGACGAGCAGGGTGGTGCCCAGGCCGAGGAGGATGAGTCCGATCGATCCGCCGACTTGGGCGGCGCCGGGCGTGAAGAAGGCGGTGGGCAGGTCCTCGGCATCGACGGGTTCGCCGGTGTCTTCGAAGACCCAGGCGGGTTCGGTGGCTGGGGGCTCGCCTTCTACCGGGGTGGGGATGGCGAAGGTGATGGCTTGGCCTTTGAGGATTTGCCCCTCCTGGGGTTCGGCGGTCTGCTGGAACGGCCAGAGCCCGACGACGGCCCCGACGAGCAGGCCGAGCAAGACGCCGAGCGTCGCTTTCTCGTAGTGCTTGAGGAGCCAGCGCAGGAGATTGCTGACGCCGACGATGCCGAGGACGACGCCGAGGCCGACGGGCAGGACGACGCCGGCGCCGATCTCGGTGACGAGGCCGAGGTCTCTGGCGTTGAGTGCGTTTTTGAAGGCGTCGATGCCGCTGAGGATGGGCACGTAGACGCCTAGCACGAGCAGGAGGTAGCCGCCCGAGACGCCCGGGAGGATCATGGCCGAGGCCCCGGCGATGCCCGCGAGTAAGAGGAAGAAGAAGCCGTCGTTGTGCGCGTCGCCCGCTGCGCCGGTGGATTGGACGAGCGCGAGCGCCGCCATGCCGACGAAGCCCACCGCAGCGCCGATCCACACCGGCGACATCGAGGCGTCGGGCTTAGTCTTGTCGTCGCTGACTTCGTCGGCGTGGTGGTCGGTCACGATCTCGGTCGCGGGCTTCTGGATGAGCCGCCAGACGACGGGTACGCCGCCTAGGGTGAGCCCGATAAACAGCGAATACATGACCCAGCGGTGATCGACGACGAGCGTCTTGACGGTTCCGGCGAGCAGCAGGATGGCCGCGAGCGCCGCGACGACGACGCTGGCGAGCACCGCAAGCGAGGCGCGATTGAACTTTAGCGTGGTGACTTCGCCGATGGCCTGGATGAACCGCGGGTAGACCCCGGCGGCGAGGAGCATCGTGCCGCCGGAGATGCCGGGCACGAGGTTCGCGAGGCCCATCAAGACGCCGCCGATTGCCCCTCGGATCGTGAGTCCGGGCAGGCCGACGGGCGGCGTGGGATGGGTGTGCTGTTCCTGGGTCATGCAGGTGGTATCGGCAGATTCGAGCCGCGTCCAAAACCTCAAAAAGACAAGCCTGCGGGGAAAGGTTCAGGCGTGTCGCCGAGCGACAAAGTTGGGTTGTCGCTGTAATGCTTATAATGATGTCCGTCTTAATCCTAGTGTGAAGGAAACGTGTCGCCCGGCCGAGAGGCTGAGGCCGGTTTCTGTTTACCGAGCAACCCATACGCATGCGATATTTGCCCATTTTCATCGTTGGATCGATCGCATGGATGCTTTGCGGGTGCGGCGAGGCGGACTCGGTCGTTGCGTCGTCGGGATCACCGGCAACGGTGCTCTCGGTCGCCGACAAGCCCGAGGCGGAGACGAAGACGAAGGCCGAGACGGACGAGCCGCTCAGTTACAACCGCGACATTCGGCCGATCCTTTCGGACAAGTGCTTCGCCTGCCACGGCCCCGACGCCGCGGCGATCGAAGGCGGTCTGCGGCTGGACACGACCGAGGACGGCGACGACTTCGACGGGGCCTACTTCGCCATCGTGCCCGGCGACCCGGAGGCCAGTGAACTGGTCGCCCGCATCTTCTCGAAGAACAAAGGGAAGATGGGCGTCATGCCGCCGGTCGCGGCCAAGAACGACCTGTCCGAGGAGGAGAAAGAAAAGCTGGTCCGCTGGATCGAGCAGGGGGCGGCGTACGAGGATCACTGGTCGTTCGTGCCGTTGCCCGATCGGGTCGATCCGCCGGAGGTCGAGAACGAGACGTGGGTGCGTGACCCGATCGATCGATTCATCCTGGCTCGGCTCGAAGCGGCAGGCCGGGAACCGAGTCGAGAAGCGACGCGCGAGCGTTGGCTGCGGCGGGTGTCGTTTGACCTGACGGGTCTGCCGCCGACGGCGGAAGAGCGGCGCGCGTTTCTCGGTGATACCGGCGACGATGCTTATGAAAAAGTCGTCGATCGTCTGCTTGCTTCGCCGCACTTCGGCGAGCGCATGGCGGTGCCTTGGCTCGACCTTGCGCGTTACGCGGACACGTACGGCTTTTCGGTCGACGGGCGTCGCATGTCCTGGCCGTATCGCGACTGGGTCGTCGATGCGTTCAACGACAACCTGCCTTACGACGACTTTTTGACTTGGCAACTCGCCGGCGACTTGCTCGACAGCCCCACCCGCGAGCAGCGTCTCGCGACGGCGTTTAATCGCTTGCACCGCATGAACGCGGAGGGCGGGGCGATCGCCGAGGAGTGGCGGGTCGAAGGCGTCGCCGACCGGCTGCACACGATGGGCACCGCGTTTATGGGTATGACCTTCGAGTGTGCCCGCTGCCACGATCACCGCTACGACCCGATCAGCCAGGAAAACTACTTCGAGTTGTTCGCGTTTTTCAACAGCATCGACGAGTCGGGCACGGTCGAGTACAAGCGGCCGGACATCATCCCGCCGCCGTCGATGCTGCTGCCAAGCGATCCGCAGCGGGCCGAGCTAGACCGGCTTAAGCGGGCGGTGATCGACGCGGAACAGGCCCTGAATGCGGTGCTCGTCGAGCGCGCCCCGGCGTTTGAAACCTGGCAGGACTCCTCGCCGAGCGGACTGATCATCGCAGACCTCGTCGGCGATTTTCCGTTCGATGCGATCGAAGACAAGTCGCTGGCCAACCGCGTCGAAGCCGGCAAACCCGGTCGGGTCGCCGTGGTCGAATCGCCCGCGGTGCCCGCGCTCGTCGAGGGTGTGAAGGGCAAGGCGTTGCGGTTCGACGGCGATAACCTCGCGTTCCTGCCCGGGCTCGGGGATGTCGATCGCTGGACGCCGTTTAGCGTGTCGCTGTGGTTCAAAGTCGACGCGTTGGACGACGGCAAGCCGCGCGTGATCGCCAAGCGCACCTCGGGCACGGACGTCGGGCCGTACGGCGTCGACCTGATGCTCGACGGCGGGAAGATCGTGGCGCGGGCGTATCGACACTGGCCCGGCAACGCGATCGGCGTGAGCACGAACGACCTCGTCGAAGCCGGCGAGTGGACGCACGTCGTTTGGCGATACGACGGGTCGAGTCGGGCCGAGGGGCTGTCGCTGGTCATCAACGGCGAGCCGGCCGAGGTCGCGATCGTCCGCGACGGCCCGATGCGTAAAGGCTTTGGCAAGGGCCGGCCCTATGGTGCCGGGGCCCGGGAACTGGTCATCGGCCAACGCTTTAGGGATCGCGGGCTGGCCGACGGAGAAGTCGACGACGTCAAGATCATCCGCCGCGAACTCTCGGACCTCGAAAGCCGCGCGCTATACGAAGACAAGCCGATCGACGCGGCGTTCGCAGACGCCGACGAGCCGGTGCGGCTGGGTTACTACCTCTCGGCGATCGACGAGGCGGTCCGTCAAGCGCGTTCGCAACTCGGGGCTGCGCGCAAGGCGTTTGTGGAATACGAAACGAAGATCCCCGAGATCGCGGTGATGGAGGACCTGCCCGAGCCTAGGCCGGCGCACATCCTCGCCCGTGGCGTGTACGACGCGGAGCGCACCCCGGACAACCGCGTGCAGCGCGACGTTCCCGAGAGCGTATTGCCGTGGGACGAGGACTTGCCGCGCGATCGGTTGGGCCTCGCGAAGTGGCTGACCAAACCCGAGCATCCGCTGACCGCGCGCGTCGCGGTCAACCGCCTCTGGCAGATGTGCTTTGGTAACGGCATCGTCGCGACCGAAGACAACTTCGGTCTGCAAGGCGCGCTGCCGACGCATCCCGCATTGCTCGATCATCTCGCGATCGCGTACATCCGATCCGGCTGGGACACCAAGGCGATGCTCAAACGCATCGTGCTCAGCGCGGCCTATCGACAGGACTCCGCGACCCGGCTCGAGACGTGGAAGAGCGACCCGGACAATGCGCTGTTGTCCCGTGGCCCGTCTCGCCGACTCGACGCCGAGATGATCCGCGACGCGGCGCTGAGCGCCTCGGGCCTGCTGGTCCGACAGCGCGGCGGCGAGCCGGCGTATCCGTATCAACCGGCCGGGCTTTGGAAAGAAGTGAGCAGCGATTCGTATCGCCAGGGCAGCGGGGCGTCGCTGTACCGCCGGTCGCTTTACACGGTGTGGAAACGCGCGGTGCCGATGCCGAACATGATGGCGTTCGACACGCCGACGCGCGAGGCCTGTGCCGCCGAACGCTCGGCGACGAACACGCCGCTGCAGGCGCTGGTGCTGCTCAACGACGTGCAATACGTCGAGGCGTCCCGAGTGCTGGCCGAGCGCGTGATGAAAGACGCCGAGGACGATAAAGCTCGGATCGCGTTGGGCTTCGAACTGCTCACCGGTCGCGAGCCGACGGCAACGGAAGCGAGCGCCCTCCTCGACTTGCTCGATCAGCAACGCTCGTTCTTTGCTGACAACGCGGGCGACGCGAATAAGTTATTGACCACCGGCGAATCCGTGCCCGACGCGGCGCTGAACGCCAACGAACTCGCCGCCCTGAGCGTCACGATGCACGCGATCTTCAATCTGGACGCAACGATCTGGCGTCGCTAAGACAAGCGAAGGAGTCTGTCATGCAACACGAACCGGTCCGCCTCGCCAACATCACGCGTCGCCACTT
>JBMYUK010000020.1:0-14131 GCA_049605275.1 Phycisphaeraceae bacterium | reverse complement strand
GCGCGCCGCGGGGATCGACGAGTACACGTGGCGGACGAACATCGACGGGCGCGAGCGCCCCGAGCACGCCGAAAGACCCCGAGTTGTTCTCGTCGAACTGAGTGATTGACTGAGAGCCGATCGAGGCTTTGCGTCTCACCCCGCGACGCAGCCGCCGGCGAAGAGCGCGGCGCCGAGCCAGAGACCCCAGACGCTCAGGCGTTCGAGCCAGGGGTCCTGCTTCGTGAGCCAATCGAGTTCCTGCTTGGTTTTGGCGTCTTTGGCCGGGTCTTCACCGTCGAGTAGCGGCCTAAGCCGCATGCGGACCGAGGCGAGCAGGTCCTGATAGACCCACAGCCGAACGCCGAGGGTCATGATCGACACGACCAGCGAGATGACGATCAGCACGTTGCGCTGCCCGCTGCCGGCGACGATGCCCTGTGCCGCGATGAGTACGACGAGCACGAGCAGGACGTGGTGATGCAATTCCGAGGCCTTGCTCATCGCATCGAGCAGGTCGCGTCGGCGGGCGGCGGTGTCTTGGTTCGTATCGGACATGGTTGGCCTGTTGAATCGGGGCAAGGCGTACCATCAATCGATGTGCGCCCAGTAGGTGCGATTGACGATGCGGGTGATGTTGCATTGGTGGCAGCCCATCATCTCGCCGATCTGTCGGTGCGTGTACTTGCCGGTTCTAGCGAGTTGCCGGATGCGACGGACTTTCTTAGCGGTCATCTTCGAAAAGCCGTTGCGCTCGCCGCGCGCGACAACCCCGGCGGCAAGGTTGTGCTGATACAGTCCCTTGTGATCGACAAGGACGAGGTGGTCGGGGTTGACGCACCCGCGGTTGCGACAAGTGTGCACGACGAAGCGATTGCGAGGGATCGGTCCGACGCTGAGGAGATAGGACGCGCGGTGGACCTTGACCTGTTTGCCGCCGCTGTTCCAGGCGGCGTAGCCGTCGTTGTGTCTCGAACCGAGCCAGTCCCAGCAGCCGTTGTCGCCGAAGGCCGACCACTCATAGACGTCGTCGGCCGAGATGATGTTGCGGATCTCACGCGCGTTCATAGATGCAAGTGTAGAGCAAGCCGAGCGACGATGCGGCAGCGGGGTCCCGACGATTCATAGACTCTTTGTCTCTTAGTCGAGTCGCGATCGACTACGCCGAGCCCGCTTCCACCGGCTCTTCCTCGCCCTCGATCACGGGCACGTACTCGTCGCCTTCCTCAAGGACCCGACCGCTCGTCGTGCGGATATCAGGGAGCGGGTTCTCTTCGAGGTGGATCTTCCAGGCTTTATTGAGCTCGGCCTGCTTGTCTTCGTCGAGCTTGTTGAAAGCGGCGCGACCACGGCACTTAGGGAAACTCGAACAGCTCAGCCAGAGCCCGCGCTTCGAGTCGCGGACGTAGTAGTTCGCGTCGTTGCACTTCTCGCAGACGATGTCACACTCCATCGGCGGAGGTTTGGGTAGTTCGACGGCGCCCGTCTTCGCGTTGAGCTTCACGATGTACTGCACGTCGGGGTAGCTGGCCGCGGCGAGGAACGGGCCGAAGCGCCCGGTGCGTTTGATCATCGGCTTGCCGTCGCCGACCGGCGGATCGGGGCAGAGGATGTCGGTCTGCTCCGGCTCCATCGGCCGACCATTCTTGTCGATCGGCGCGGCGTACTTACAAGGCTCGGCCATCTCGTCGCTGAGTGACTGGAACGTCTTCTGATCGTCTTTGGTCAGTTTGGTCCAGTTGACCTTGTCGCTCTGGTCCTCGTTCATGACCTTCGGACGCGCTTTGCCCTTGGCCTTGTGCAGGAACCATGTGCCGGGGTGGCCTTCGACATCGACCTTGATCGGCGGGACGTTGAAGGCGGTGCAGGAGAGGAATCGACCGTTCTTCCCGAACTTGTACTCGGTCGGGCTTCCGCACTTGGGGCACTTGATGTCGTCGGGCGCGGGCTGAGTCTCGGCCTTGGCGTGCTTGAGGTTCTCGTGGGCGTGGTCGAGCGCTTCCTTGAACGGATCGTAGAACTCGTGGAGCGTCTTCCGCCAGTCCTGGTTTTCGGATTCGATCTCGTCGAGGTGCGCTTCCATCTCGCGGGTGTAGCCGATGTCGAGGATCTTGGGGAAGGCTTCGACGAGCATGTCGGTGACGACCTTGCCCATGTCGGTCGCGCGCAGGCGTTTGTCGCGGGGGGTGACGGTCTCGACGTACTTGCGGTCCTGGATCGTGCCGATGATCGCGGCGTAGGTGGAGGGTCGGCCGATGCCTTCTTCCTCGAGCTTTTTCTGTAAGGACGCTTCGTTGAATCGCGCCGGCGGGCTGGTGAAGTGTTGCGTCGGGGTGAGGTCCATCGGGCCGACGGCTTGCTTTTCTTCCAGCGGCGGGAGGACGATGCTGTCGCTGGTCGGGATGCCTGCGACTTTCAAGAAGCCGTCGAAGACGAGCGTTCGTCCGGTCGCGCGGAAGGTCGCATCGGTCCCGTCGGGCTCGATCTCGATGCTGGTCGAGTCCCACTGCGCGGGCACCATCTGGCAGGCGACGAAGCGACGCCAGATCAAGTCGTAGAGCTTGAACTGCTCGTCGTTGAGTTTGTCGCGGATCGAGCCGGGCGTGATGGACACGTCGGTCGGTCGGATGGCTTCGTGGGCTTCCTGCGCGTCTTTGTTGGAGGATTTGAAGAAGTTCGGCTTATCGGGCAGGTACTTCTGGCCGTGGCTGGACTCGACGTGCGACCGTACGGCGGAGAGCGCTTCGGCGCTGAGGTGCGTCGAGTCGGTTCGCATGTACGTGATGAGGCCGGTCTGCCCGCGAGCACCCTTGAGGTCGATGCCTTCGTAGAGTTGCTGGGCGACGCGCATCGTGCGTTTCAGTTGGAAGCCCAGGCGGGTCGAGGCCTGCTGCTGCATCGTCGAGGTGATGAACGGCGGGCTGGGGCGCGAGGTCGTCCGCTTGGTTTCGATCTTGCTGATCTTGAAATCGGGCGCATCGCCGACGCCGCCTAGGAAGACGACCTGATTCTGCTGCGGGCCTTTAGCATCTTCGACGTGCGTCTCGACGGTGTCTTCGAGGTCGAAGCCTAGGGTCTTCGCGGTCTTGAGCGCCGCGTCGCGCTCGTCGGGTTTGAACGATTCGCCGGCGACCTCGACGAGTTCGGCCCGCAGACACTTTCGCTCGCTCAACCAGGCGTTCTGCTCCTTGACGGTGCGTGGATTGTCCTCTTCGCCGACGTAATAGAAGTCCCGCCAAGCCCTGCTGAGTTCGTCGGCCTTCGCCGCGTCGGTGGCAAATATCGCGCCCAGTTTCCAGTACTCCTCGGGCACGAACGCTTCGATCTCGCGCTCACGCTCGACCACGAGTCGCGTCGCGACGGACTGCACCCGCCCCGCACTGAGTCCGCCCGCTACCTTTTTCCAGAGCAGCGGCGACACCTGATAGCCCACGATGCGGTCGAGGATGCGGCGGGCCTGCTGCGCGTCCACGCGGTTGGTCTCGATCGGTCGGGGCTTGTCGAAGGCCTTTTCGATCTCTTTCTTCGTGATCGCGTTGAAGACGACGCGCTTGGCGTGATCGATGGGGTAATCGAGGGCGTGGGCGACGTGCCAGGCGATGGCTTCTCCTTCGCGGTCGAGGTCGGTGGCGAACCAGACGTCTTCCGCGAGCTTGGCCGCCTTCTTCAAATCGCGGACCGTGTCCTTATTGCGAGAGTCGTCGATCACCTCGTAGGTCGGCTCGAAGTCGTGATCGAGATCGACGCCAGGGACCGGGGCCTTGACGCCCTTGGGGTTTCGCGGGGGCAGGTCGCGGATGTGGCCGACGCTGGCCATGACAAAATAGTCTTTGCCGAGATATTTGTTGATCGTCTTGGCCTTGGTGGGCGATTCGACGATCACTAAGTGTTTGCCCTCAGCCTGTTTAGGGTCGGGGCCGCGACGCCCGCTTGTTTTGCGAGCGGTCGACTTGGTGGACTTTTTCTTGGTGGACTTCTTGGCCATGGGTGGGGTCTACGGGCTGGATGGCGACCGGGTTCGGGGCTTGAGCGAAAACAGGTCGTCCCTGCCGTCTATCGCCTCGCGGGGGAGCGACACTTGAACCGGAGCGTCGGCCACTGTCAAGCCGCCGCCGCAATCGCTTGCTGCGAAGACGCGTCACGATAGCCCTCGACTCGGCTCGACGACGAGCCGATTCGTCACGTGAACGATCAGGCCCTGCCTAGTACTATGAATGGTTCGACGATTCCGGCCCGCATCCTACTGACGACGAGAACTCCCATGCCCCAACGCATCATCTTCTTTTTGGCAGCCCTGAGCCTGCTCGTATTCGCCCCGGCCGGCCGCGAAGCTGCCGCTTACGCCGACGACGAGGTCAAGGCCGAGGACCTGCCCGACGACGCGCTCAAGTTCTCTAAGCCCAAAGCGACGCTCTACGACGAACTCATCCTCATCGACTCCAACAAAGCCACCGGCATCGAAGCGCGGATCAAGAGCGAACGCTACAACTTCCTACACCTCAGATTCGTCATCAACTACAAGCTACCCGAGGGCACGGAAACGATCCAAGTCGACTCGAACGACATCAGCCTCGTCGAAAACGGCGGGAAGACCCATCCCGTCATCGGCGCGTTCGACGAGAACCGCATCTACTCAAACTGGGCGCGCAGCGTCTGGCTCCGCGAGCGAAGCAGCAGGAAAAACGAATTCGTCGACCGCATCTACGCCATCCCTAAAGACGCGACCGGCCCCTACGCGCTGGTCATCAATGACCTAAAGACCCTGCGCGTCGAACTGCCCGAGAACATCTCCAAACCGCCGCATCCCTCGCAGATGGTGGATGTCGAGATCAAGTCGATCGCCTGGGGCGATTCGGTCAAGGGCGAAATGGTCCGCGTCGGCAAGGACAACATCGATACACAGTTCGAAGTGCCCGGGCGTCGGCTGCTCGCCGTCTCCCTGCTCGTCGATGCACTGGATTACAACGACGACGACGGCAAGTCCCTCAATTGGAACGGCCAAGCCCTCAGCATCCGCGACAACCAAGGCAACCTGCACGCGTGTCACGGCGGGTTCTTCGCCGGCCGACTCAACCCCCACGCCGGACACACCAGCGTCGTCGGCGAGAAGACCGAAAAGAGCGAGACGTTCTTCTTCTCCCCGCCCGACGAGATCGAATCGTTCGAGTTGCTGTGGTACGGCCGACCGGTCGCGAGCCACAAGATGAAGAAGTGAGTGAAGACCATCACGCGTCGCGCAGGAGCGCTTCGACACGATCGATCGCGGCGCCCGGCTGAGCCGCGTATGACTCGCCCTCGATCCAATGCGTGCTCGTGAAACGCTTGAGCCAGGTGCGCTGCTGCTTCGCGAACCGGCGGGTGAGTACCTTGGTCTTTTCGAACGCATCCTCGAGCGATCGGATCGCCTCGTCGCCCTCCATCCACGCAAGCAATTGCTTGTAGCCCAGCGCCTCGCGGGCCTGGTTCGGGCCCTCGCATTCGTCGTGGATGCGCACGGGATCGAAGCACCCTTCCCCGCGCAGCCGCTCGGCCTCGTCCACGAGCGACTCGCCGTTGATGCAGACCGATGCCGCCAACTCTTCCTCAACCTTTTCGGGATAGAACATCGCCTTCACGCGACGATTGATCCGAGGGTTGATCGCCTCGGCTTCCCACTTCAGTCCGACCAGCACCGCGTCGAGCCCCTCCGAGCCATCGTCGTCCCACTGCGTCTGCAACGCGCTGATCGGCTTGCCGGTCAACTCGTAGACCTCGAGCGCTCGAACGATCCGCTGCCGATCCATCGGCTTGAGTCGCCCGGCGGCCTCGACATCGATCTCGATCAGACGCGCGTGCAGCAGCGGCGTGTCCACCCCGTCCAGCGATCGGCGGAAATCCATGTCCCGACCCGGCCCCTCGAACATCCCGTCAAGCAGCGCCTTCATGTACAGATTCGTGCCGCCGACGACGATCGGTCGCTTGCCGCGCGATCGGATTGCGTCGATGGCCTCGTGCGCCAATGTCAACCAGTCGTGTACGCTGAAACTCGTCGTCGGGTCGGTCACGTCGATGAGGTGGTGACGGGCTCGTTCACGCAGTCGACGGTCCGGCTTGGCTGTTCCCGCATCGAGTCGGCGGTAGACCTGAAACGCGTCGGCCCCGACGATCTCGCCGTCCAGACGCTCGGCCAGCAAGACCGCGAGATCGCTCTTACCCCCCGCCGTCGGGCCCAGCACCATGATAGGTCGATCCTGCTTCACGAGCGGATTGTACGCACCAAACTTCGATCGCCCGCGCGCCGTCTGCTACGATGGCTCGTCGACCCCGATTCGGCCCAGACACCGCCGACAGACCACGACCCGGAAGACAACAACGATGACTACCTCCAAGCCAAGTAGCTCCGACCCCTTCAACGCCAAGACCACCCTCGACACCCCGCTGGGCGAGCGAACCATCTACAAACTCGACGCCGTCGGCGATGTGACCACGCTGCCGGTGTCGATCCGCGTGCTGCTCGAGGCCGTCCTCCGCAAGTGCGACGACTACATCGTGACCGAAGACCACATCAAGGCCCTCGCCAACTACAACGCCAAAGACGTCGGCGAGGTCGAGATCCCCTTCTCCCCCGGCCGCGTCGTGCTCCAGGACTTCACCGGCGTGCCCGCTGTCGTCGATCTCGCCGCCATGCGCGCGGGCCTCGTCCGCATGACCGGCAACGAAGCCGACGCCACCAAGGTCAACCCGCTCGTCCAGTGCGACCTGGTCATCGACCACTCCGTGCAAGTCGACGCCTTCGCCTCCGACGTCGCGCTCACCATCAACTCCGAAAAAGAGTTCGAACGCAACGGCGAACGCTACACCTTCCTCAAGTGGGGCCAGCAAGCATTCGACAACTTCTCCGTCGTGCCCCCCGCCACCGGCATCGTCCACCAGGTCAACCTCGAGTACCTCGCCAAAACCGTCTGGGACGACGGCGAAAACCTCTACCCCGACTCGCTCGTCGGCACCGACTCGCACACCACCATGATCAACGGCCTGGGCGTCGTCGGATGGGGCGTCGGCGGCATCGAGGCGGAGGCCGTCATGCTCGGCCAACCCATCTACATGCTCATCCCCGAAGTCGTCGGCATGAAGCTCACCGGCAAGCTCAACGAAGGCGTCACCGCGACCGACATGGTCCTCCGCGTCACCGAGATGCTCCGCGAGCACGGCGTCGTCGGCAAGTTCGTTGAGTTCTACGGCCCGGGCCTTGCCACCATGCCCCTGGCCAACCGAGCCACCATCGCCAATATGGCACCCGAGTACGGCGCGACCATCGGCTTCTTCCCCGTCGACGACGAGACGCTCAAATACATGCGACTCACCGGCCGAGACGAACAACTCATCGACACCGTCGAAAAGTACTGCAAAGAAAACCGCTTCTGGCGCAACGAAAACGACAACATCGTATACACCGACGAACTCTCGCTCGACCTCGCCACCGTCGAACCCGCCCTCGCCGGACCCAAAAGACCCCAAGACCGCATCGACCTCTCCGCCATGCAGCCGCAGTGGCGAAACGACCTCACCACCACCTTCGGCAAAACCTCGCCCGCCACCGACTCCACCCCCGGATCGATGGCCAACGAAGGCGGCACCGCCGCAGCCACCGCGACCCTCACGGCAGACCCCGGACACGACGGCATACCCGTCGAATACGACGGCCAGACATTCGACCTCAAGCACGGCCACGTCGTCATCGCCGCCATCACCTCCTGCACCAACACCAGTAACCCCGAGGTCATGGTCGCCGCCGGCCTCGTCGCGAGAAAAGCCAACGCCCTCGGGCTCAAACGAAAACCGTGGGTTAAGACCTCTCTCGCACCCGGCTCCAAAGTCGTCACCGAGTACTACGACAAAGCCAACCTCTCCGACGACCTCGACGCACTAGGCTTCCAAACCGTCGGCTACGGTTGCACCACCTGCATCGGCAACTCCGGCCCGCTGCCCGACCCGATCTCCAAAGCGATCAATGAGAACGATCTGACAGTCTGTTCAGTACTTTCAGGAAATAGAAACTTCGAAGGGCGGGTCTCGCCAGACGTGAAAGCTAACTACTTAGCGTCACCTCCTTTAGTGGTAGCCTACGCCATCGCCGGAACCGTCGATATCGACCTCCAAAACGACGCCCTCGCCACCGATGCCGCCGGCAATCCCGTCTACCTTAAAGACATCTGGCCCACCCAACAGGAAGTCCTCGACCTCGTCGCCTCCTGCGTCACACGCGAGCAGTTCCTCTCCGAGTACGCCGACGTCTTCAAAGGCTCGCAAGAGTGGCAGGACGTCCAAAACCCCACCGGCAAACTCTACGCATGGGACGAACAATCCACTTACGTCCAGGAACCCCCGTTCTTCCAGGGCCTCTCGCCCGAACCAAAACCCATCGCACCCATCACCGGCGCACGCGTCCTCGCCAAACTCGCCGACTCCGTCACCACCGACCACATCTCGCCCGCCGGCGCCATCAAGTCCGGCACACCCGCCGCCGACTACCTCGACGCGAACAACGTCCCCAAAACCATGTACAACTCCTTCGGCTCCCGCCGAGGCAACGACCGCGTCATGACCCGAGGCACCTTCGCCAACATCCGCGTTAAAAACCAACTCGCCCCCGGCACCGAGGGCGGCTTCACCGTCGACTTCACCGGCCTCCCCGCCAAAGACACCTTCACCCCCATCCCCGAAGGCTGCCCCACCACCGGCGTCGGCGACGCGCCCGTCCGCTACATCTACGACGCCGTCCAAAACTACAAATCCCAAACCCCTAACCCCCAATCCCCAACTCCCAACTCCAGCACCGGCACGCCCCTCGTCGTCCTCGCCGGCATCGACTACGGCATGGGCTCCTCCCGAGACTGGGCCGCCAAAGGCACCTACCTCCTCAACGTCAAGGCCGTCATCGCCAAGTCCTTCGAACGCATCCACCGCTCCAACCTCGTCGGCATGGGCGTCCTCCCCTTAACCTTCAAATCCGGCGAAGATGCGCACACCCTCAACCTCGACGGCACCGAAACCTTCGACATCGCCATCGACGACAACGTCACTCCAAGACAAGACATCCAAGTCACCGCCACCAAACCCGACGGCACCAAGACCGAGTTCACCGCCCTCTGCCGCATCGACACCCCCGTCGAAGTCGAGTACTACCGCAACGGCGGCATCCTCCACACGGTGCTGCGGAAAATGGCCAAATCCTAAGGGGTATCAATGATGCGTCACGCCGAAGGCGGGACAATCCGAATCGATACCGAAGGTTCCGCGACCAAAGGGAGCGACACTCCCGTCGGAGTCTAGTACTACCGCAACGGTGGTATTCTGCACACCGTCTTACGCAAGATTGCGAAGAGCTCAACTCAAACCCGCTGACGCCTTCGACGGCCTCGAACCGATATCACACCCATGCAGCCGCTAATCAACAAGGACCAATCGCCCGAGCTCCTCGCAGCCCGGTTTCGCCAGACCCTCGATCTGCACCGAGCGGGCGTGCGCATGAAGCGCGCGCAGCTCGAACACAATCACCCCGACGAGACCGAGCAACAAATCATTGCCCGGCTGAACGAATGGCTGCAAGCACCGGGTCCCGACCCCTATCAGGGCCGAAACGGATGACGATGCCCGCGCTCGAAGCGCTGGTCCGCCGCTTGGCCCGCGGGTTCGAGGAAGCCAAGGCCGACTTCGCCCTGGTCGGCGGGGTCGCGATCGGTGTCCGGCTCGATCCCCGCTTCACACGCGATGTCGATTTCGCCGTAGCCGTCGCAGACGACGAGCAAGCCGAGGCCGTGCTGGCTTACTTCATCCGCTACGGCTTTATGCCGCAAACCGAACTCACACACGCACAAACCGACAGGCTGCACACCATGCGCCTCGCCACACCCAGGCTGCCCGAGGCCGACCCGCAGGAAGCACAGCCGATCGCCGACCTGCTCTTCGCCACCACCGGAATCGAGCGTGAAATCGTCGCGGAAGCCTCCCCCGCCCCGGTGTTCCCCGGCCTCACCCTCCCCACCGCCCGCATCCCCCACCTCATCGCGATGAAGCTGCTCTCGGAATCCGACGACCGCCTGCAGGACCGCATCGACCTGCAGCACCTCGTCCGGGCCGCCACCGACGCCGACCTCGCCGAGGTCCCCCCGCTGCTCGCCCTCATCACCCAGCGCGGCTACGACCGCAACAAAGACCTCCTCGCCACACTCGACGCCTACCTGCGCAAGCGGTAAGATCGCCAGCATGCACTGGGGCACTGAAACCTTCGACATCGCCATAGACGACGTAATTAATGTACCACTCCCCTTTCTGCCCACTCCCCTTTTCTGCCCAGGACCCGGGAAAACGGTTCCTGACATGCTCTGTAGAAACCCTCGCATTTTCACACCACGCGCTCAGGATGAATCTGCTTCATCATCTAATTACCGACCCTGATTCGCGATCCGCGAACAGGACTCACGACGAGATTTGGCCGAACCCCTCGGGTTTCTACAGAGCATTCCTGACACCTTTTCCAACCCCTTTTCCAACCCACCTTTTCCGACCCTGACACCTTTTCCGACCCGTCATGCCACAGCCACACAACAACGTTTAGGAATCGTATCCAATGTCAAGAAAACCATCTTTTTGGAACGTAGATTGGGGAAAGGATGACGCAAAAAGTGACCTTAAGCTTGAAAATTATTTTGTAAAATTACCAGAGTACGCCAGTGTTGTAGATGGGTCCAAACGATATATCATCGGCAGAAAAGGCACTGGCAAGACAGCTGTTGCGCAACACATATTTTTACAAGCAAAAAGCAATCCACTTATATTTGCAAGGAAACTATCACTTAGAAACTTCCCACTACAAGACCTTCGCAGCTTAAGAGATCGCGGGATGCGCGATAAAGCGCAATTTGTGCCAATATGGAAATTTTTATTATTAACAGAATTTGCGCGCTTAGCCGCAGAGGACCATGGAGCAATAGGATACGAGGAATTAACGGAGCTAAACGAGTTTCTCGATAGTAACTTTGGCAAATCTGCCATGACGTTTTTTGAGACAGTCAAAGTATTAAGGCAGAACGACGCTAAAGTTGCAATAAAGGCTGGAATGCTTTCAGCAGAAGGTAAAAAGCATCAATCCGCAGAAAGCATCGTGCATGTACATTATGAAAGAATCACCGATTATTTAACTAAATTGCTAAGATCAATAAGTACAGAATCTCGATATTATATATTTTTGGATGAATTGGACGAAGGGTACTCTGCAGGTGACCACAATTTACGCCTACTGCTATTGGCGTTATTGCGTGCAGTAGAAGATATCGCCATAGATCTTGGCTCTTATAATTCTGCATATCTTCCGATTGCGTTGCTTAGATCAGATATTTTCGATCGATTAGAAGACAACGATTTAAACAAACTGGATGATTACGTTGTAAGACTGGAATGGACTGGAAGGGCTGGTGCGAGGCACTCACTCCAAGAAGTTGCAAACGAAAGAATCAAGGCCTCGATTGAAATGCCCTCATCTGGTAATCCGTGGGACTTTGTTGCGATCAATAAGTCTATACAGTATCCACCTACAGTTAAGTCGCTATGGAATTTTTTGTACAACAGAACATTTGATCGACCTAGAGATATTCTTAAATTTTTAAAGGTTTGCCAAAAAGTTGAAGGTCGAGGGAGACTAAAGCTGTATCAAGCTGAAGATGCAGAACCATCGTATAGCGATTGGCTTCATAATGAATTGCGTGATGAAATGCAATCACATTTTCCACCATGGCGCGAAGCAATACAATGTGTTAGGCGCGTTGGCAGAGGGAAATTTCAGTATTCCGAATTACGTAAAGCATTAGAAAAAGATTCAACTATCATTGAATGGATGGGCAAATTTAATAAAAATGCCGATGATGCGGCGCGAATGCTTTTTGATTTCAGTGTCATTGGCAATCTCAGCCATACACGTACTTGGTTGTTTAGATACAAGGATCACGACCTCGAATTTAATCCTAATCAGCAGATTATTGTTCATTATGGAATCCAAAAAAAGCTGAAAATGGGAAGAAGACACACAAGAGGCCAATGAGGGAGGGTGTCGGCGGGTGGCCGGGGTGGAGGCTTGGCGACCCCCCGGAACGAATCGCCTTGAATACATCAACATCACCTTGTTCCGGGGGTTCGCCTGCGGCTCATCCCCGGGCACCCCTTCATTGACAAGATAGACTGGTTCTGTGTCAACGCGTCGCAACTACAACACGCCGGGGCATGTCCACGAATTGACGTTTACCTGTTATCGCAGAATCCCTTTTCTATCGAAAGATCGCTCCAGGCACTGGCTGGCCGACTCCGTTAACACGGCTTGCGGCGGGTGGCAGTGGTCAGGCGTAGCCTGCCCACGGAACGACCACTCTATCGCCAGTACTTGCAACGCCCGTGGGCAAGCTCCGCATGACCACGGCCACCCTGTGGAAGGAGTCTAAACGTGTCGGATACCTGTACTCCGCTGTGCGCATGGTCAATGCAACTGTTTGCGCCGGCCGTCTGCCGTTTTGTCCTGTAGAACAAGGGGTTTTTGTTGCTGCTTCGCGCTTGTGCGCACGGGTCCGTGGTTTGGACCCTGGGTGATGCGTGATTTATCGCCGCCGGTGTTGGAGACGTTTGGTCATTGGCCCAGCTGGCTTAATGCGCGGGGGCACATCGATCGGTCGGCGTGTTTTGAGTTGAAGGTGTCGGAGCTGCGGCGGATCAGCGGGTGTATCCCGATGCAGATGCGCCGGGGGGACATGACGGGTAAGGCTTACCGGGCGAAGGGGCGGCAGCGGTTCGGCTTGCCGGACCTGCCCAACGAGCGGCCGGCGCCGAGCACGAAGGGGCGGATCAGTTGCGGGTGGTACGACCTCTCGCCTCGGGAGATGGATCACCTGGCGCGGCAGCAGTTTCCGCGCAGACTGGCTGGGGACTGGCGCACCGCCCGGGCGCCGGCGATGCGTCCGCGGTTTCAGAAACTCCGACCGAAGCCGTCGCGCAACGCCGCGACGGACGAAGCGACCGGGACGGGCGATGACGCCGAGGGGACTGGTCCGTCGAGGCGTTGCTCGACGGCTTTGTGCATGGACCTGACGCAGGGCGGGTACGGTCCGGGGTCGTATGCGTATGAGCGTCGGTCGGCGTCGGGCGCGCTCGACCGCGGGCTGGAGGGCAACCCCAATCGCGGGGCGACGCGGGAGAAGCGATTCGGACTGGATGTTGATTGGGTGCAGCGGCTTGGGCTGGAGAAGTGGGAGCACAACAGCGTATCGGGCGTGCAGTACTTTTTGATCTGCCCGGGCGCAACGCGCGTCGGTGGCCCGGGTGATGCGCCGGAGGCCATGCGTTCGACGGTTGATGCGAAGGGGCTCAAGGGTTTGACGGGGACGACCTCGAACTGCGGGGACGGTTCGCGCGGGGCTCACGGGCAGGGGTGGGTTTGCGGGCAGCGGGTGTACAAGCTGTTCTGGGTGTTGGGTCGGGCGGAAGAGCACCGGGACGCGTTGTTGGCCAAGCGGTGGATCGCGGGGCTGGACAGCGGGCAGTTGTCGCGTGCGTCGTCGGCGGTGAGCGCGTTGATCGACCGGTACGGGCCGATCATGGGTGACGACCGGCTGCTGCGTTGTCGGCGGTGTTTGCGGCTGCGGTACGGGCAGTCGCCGGAAGTCCTGCGGAGGAAGCGCAGGGCTCGGCGGGGGGATAGAAGTCGCCCCGGCTGAACGGCAAACAGCTAAACTGAAGGTTGTTATAGAAACAATCTCTTGGAAAGGTTGACCGATGATTCGCGTGTTGGCTTTGCTCGTACTTTGCGTTTTTACCGGCTGCCATGCGAGCCAGGAGCTGTTGGCTGTTGATACGCACCCGGACAGCAGCGGCTGGCAGCCGTTGTTTGCCGCGGACCTGTCGGACGCGTCCTACCCTGCCGGGGTGTGGACGGTGGAGGACGGCGAGCTGACGGCGTCGGCGGACAAGGCGATTTGGACGACGCGGGACTACGACGATTTTGTGTTGGATTTGGAGTTCAAGGTCGGGCCGAACGCGAACAGCGGGGTGATCGTGTACAGCACGGACACGGCGAATTGGATCCCGGGTGCGATCGAGGTACAGATTCTAGATGACGGCGGGGAGAAGTGGT
>JBMYUK010000019.1:0-14343 GCA_049605275.1 Phycisphaeraceae bacterium | reverse complement strand
TCGATCATCGCCCTGCTCATCGCGATCCTGCTGCCCGCGTTGGGTAGCGCCCGTCGATCGGCGCAGCGGACCGCATGTCTGTCGAACATGCGGCAACTCGAGATCGCGCACCGGGCCTACCTCGTCGATCACAAGGGCGAGATGCTCGGCACGACTCACGGCGGAACCGGCGCGTCCTGGATCGAGGTGCTTCGCGATTACGACGAACAGTTGCTGCTGCGCTCGCCCTTGGATACCAGCCCACACTTCGAGGGCGGCACGGCGATCGGCGGGGTGTATCGGCAGACCAGCTACGCGCTGAATCTCTACCTCTCGCCGGACGCGAACCCGGCGTCGCTGCCCGGTGCGACAGGCAAGCTCGATCGCGTTCGCGTGCCCGGACAGACGATTCATTTCGTGCTCAAGGTCTACGAGGGCAGCAAGGCGGTTCGCGACCACGTCCATCCCAACCTGTGGGACGACGCGGATGCATCGATCCGCGCCGCCCTCGCATCGACCGAGATGCAACTCAACGCTCACGGCGGCGACCCCGTTTCACCGCAAGCCGTGAGCGCCTATGGCTTTCTCGACGGCCACGCCGAGCAAGCCGCTTTCGACGAGGTCTATCGCGGCCTCGGCGACAACCTTTTTAATCCTGCGCTTGCCCGATGAATCTCAGGGCAGCGCTTCATGAAACCATGAAAGAACGATTCGTTATGAAATACCAGAACCTTTTGAATACCACGACCGCCCTGCTGATTGTCGGCATGGCGCTACCCGCCGCGGCGCACGACGGTCGCCGCTTCGAAGTCAAGGTCGTCGACAATCGCATCGTTGCGCACGGCTACATCAGCGGCGCCGGCGCGATTGACGACGGCGGCGGTTTGGTCCGCGCGTACTACAACGCGCTGCACGGCCACTTCGACAACATCACCGAGTCGCTCGCGCTGGCGGACCTGCCCGGTTTCGATCTCGACGACGAGGCCGACGCCCTGATTGGCTATGACCTGATATGGACGGCGACCGGTTTCCATCGGTGGGCGAGCCCGACTACGAGCGGTCCGGTTGAACTCGTTGGCATGCCGCGGGACGAGGTCATCGAAGTGAAACTCGGCGAGGTGAGCGTCTTCAGCGATGCGCTGGAGTCCGGGCCGACGTCGTTGACGCTGCTGTCGGATTTCGATGGGGACAACGGCTTGGACCTCGACCTGTCGTATCGCTTTCGCGGACCGAATCCGGTGGGTGAATTGTTCGTGATCGAGTCGGTGTTGCGTACGGATGCGCCTGGGATCGCGGACAGCGCATCGGTGTATACGATCTTGTCGCCGGACGGGAGTACGCCGATGCAGAAGCTCCATCATCCGTCGCTGTATCTGGAGAGCGTGCTGGGCTCGGCGGTGCCCGAGCCCGCGTCGGGTCTGGGCCTGTGCGTGCTGCTGGGGTTGGGGCTGGGGCGTCGGCGAACAAACTGACGTTTGCGATCGCACGATCGATAGTTGGATGCGTTTACAAATCGCTGGCGTCGTCGCTAGAGCAATTGACGTTTTTTTGCAGGGGGACAGACATTCCTGTCTGTCGTTCGGCGAAGCCGAATCGCGATTCGACTTAGGCTTACGCCTATCGACAGGCAGGAATGCCTGTCCCCCTGATCCTTCGGCGACAGCGGTCGATGCCAGAAAAACACAGGATGTTCTAGCGGTTTTTTTACGTTCGAGGACCGGCCGCCTGGCCGCTGCGTCTACAATTAAAGGCACGATGGATTTTCCATTACAACCGGAGCGCGACGTTATGAGCCTGACACGACGACGATTTTTGACCCAGACCGCCGCGGTGACCGCCGGCTTTGCTGGCCTGCGTTCGTTTGCGGGGACGCCGCGTCTTGCTTCGGCTCTGGTTGATGCGTCGGCGGGTTATGGCCCGCTGATCGCCGACCCCGAGGGCGTGCTCGACCTGCCGCGCGGCTTCTCCTACCACGTCATTTCGCGCACGGGTGAGACGATGACCGACGGCTTCATTGTCCCGGGTAAGCACGACGGCATGGCGGCGTTTGCCGGGCCCGACGGGTTGACCGTCGTCGTCCGAAACCACGAGATCAACAACCCGCGTAGCGACATCGGGCCTTTTGGAAAAAACAATCGGCTGTTCGGCAAGTTGCCGCGCGGCAAGGCCTACGACCCCGGCTATCGCGGCAGGCCCACCGTCGGCGGGACGACGACGCTCGTCTACGACACGCGTAAGCGCGAACTGGTGCGACACTTTTTGTCGTTGGCCTGCACGGAGACGAACTGCGCCGGCGGTCCGACGCCGTGGGGCACGTGGATCACGTGCGAAGAAACGGTCGCCCGGCGTGGACGCGAGCGGCAGGTGGATCACGGCTACAACTTCGAGGTGCCCGCGAGCGCGGAGATCGGCATGGCCGACCCGGTGCCGCTCAAGGCGATGGGCCGGTTTAATCACGAGGCGATCGCGGTCGATCCGAAGAGCGGGGTCGTCTATCAGACCGAGGATCGGCAAGACGGCGTGTTGTATCGCTTCATCCCCAACGTGCCCGGCAAGATGGCCGAGGGTGGTCGGCTGCAGGTGCTCGTGGTGACCGAGCGTCCGTCGGCCGACCTGCGCAACTGGCCCGAGATCCCCGCGGAACTGCTGGGTGCCGCGGCTCAGTTCGAGGGTCCCGATGGCGAGGCCGAGATGATCCCGGTCGGTCGATCGATGAAGGTGCACTGGATCGACATCGACGACGTGCTGTCGCCTGAGGACGACCTGCGCTACCGAGCATTCAAGGCGGGCGCCGCGCGATTCGCCCGCAACGAGGGGATGTGGCACGGCAACGACGCGGTGTACTTCGCGGCGACGACCGGCGGCTCGAAGGGCAAGGGCCAGATCTGGCGCTACGTCCCCAGCCCAAACGAGGGTACGGACAGCGAGGCCGACGGCCCGGCTACGCTCGAACTGTTCATCGAGCCCAACGACGAGGCGATCCTGCAGCACGCGGACAATCTATGCGTGTCGGACTTCGGCGATGTGATCGTTTGCGAAGACGGCGGGCCGGTGAATCACGTGCTCGGCGTCACGCCCGAGGGCGCGGTCTACAAGCTCGCCCGCAACACGATGAACAAGAGCGAGATGGCGGGCAGCTGTTTCAGCCCCGACGGGACGACGCTGTTTGTCAATATCCAGAATCCCGGGCTGACCCTGGCGATCACCGGGCCTTGGGCGTCGTGACCCGGTAAACTCTCGGCATGCAGATCCGCGGCCGCGACGTTTATCGAGCCACGCTCTACACCGGCATCCTTGCCGTCCTGCTGATGTTCCTGGTTTGGCCGATCCTCCTCACCGTTCGCGGCGGGTTTGTCTCGAGCGACGGCGGGTTGACCCTGGCGTATTTCTTCGATGCCGAGAGCGGCGTGCTCCGCGATCCTTTGTACCTACGCGGCCTGATCAACGCCTTTCTTATCGCGGTCTGCACCACGCTGCTCTGCCTGATCGTCACGATCCCGATGGCGGTCGTCGCGACCAAGTACGACTTTCCCGGCAAGGCGGCCGTCAGCGCGCTCGTGCTCATCCCGCTCATCCTCCCGCCCTTCGTCGGCGCGATCGGGCTGCGCGCGATCCTCGGCCGATCCGGATCGCTCAACGCGCTGCTCCAGTGGCTCGGCATCCTCGGGCCCGACCACACCGGCATCGACTTTCTCGCCGGGCAGTTCTACATCCCCGGGCTCGGCGAGTTCAACGGCGTCTTCCTCGCCGTCGTCCTTATGGAAGCGCTGCACCTCTACCCGATCCTCTATCTCAACGTCACCGCGTCGATGGCGAACCTCGACCCGTCGCTCGACGAGGCGGCGCTCAATCTCGGGGCAGGCAAGTGGCGACGCTTTTTCAAGTGCACCCTGCCGCTGATCCTGCCCGGCATCTTCGCCGGCTCGACCATCGTCTTCATCTGGTCGTTCACCGAGCTCGGCACGCCGCTCATGTTCGAGTACACCGAGGTCACGCCCGTGCAGGTGTTCTACGGGCTGACCGAGATCTCGTCGAGCCAGCGCCCCTTTGCGCTTGTCGTCGTCATGCTCTTCTCGGCGCTGTTGCTTTACCTGCTGGGTAAGTTCGCGTTCGGCGGCCGGGCCTACGCGATGCAGTCCAAGGCGCAGCACGCTCAATCGCTCAAGCGGCTCACGGGGATCAAGGCCTTTGCCGCCGCGTCGTTTTTCATCGGCATCACCCTGCTCGCCGTGCTGCCGCACATCGGCGTGATCCTCAACTCGCTCTCGGGCATGTCCGCCGGCAGCGACTGGTACCGCACCGTCTTTCCGCAGTCGCTCACGACCGAGCACTACGAGGGCATGCTGCAGCACAGCCTCGCCGTCCCGTCGATCATCAACTCGCTCGTCTACGCGCTCTCGGCCATGGTGCTCGCGGTGATCCTCGGCCTCGCCATCGCGTACCTCACCGTGCGCGTCCGCGTCCGCGGCGGCTGGGTGCTCGATGCGCTCGGCATGCTCCCGCTCGCCGTGCCGGGACTGGTTATGGCCTTCGGCTACGTCGCGATGTCGCTGACCTGGCCCTTTCGACCCGTCGCGGCCGGCGGCGAGGCGACCGTCGTCAAGGGCGCGGCGCTCGCGATCGGGGTGACCGCGCTGGTGTTCCTGCTCTACACGCTCGCGCACACGACGATCCGCCTGACCAGAAGCACGCGCTTCCTGCCGATCGTGACCAAGCTGCAGCTCGGCTTTATGGGCTTTTGTCTGCTGGTCATCGGCGGGTCGATCGTCGCGTGGTTCTCGCCGGGCGTGTTGGAGCGGCCCGTCGGCGCGGTGCTGTCGACCGCCCCGCTCAGCGCGTTCCAGTTGCGCGGCGAAGCGCCCGACCCGCTCGTGTTTCTCATCATCGCGTACACGATCCGCCGCCTGCCGTACATCCTCCGCTCCGCCGCCGCGGGCCTCGAGCAGACGTCCGGACAACTCGAAGAGGCGGCGCTCAACCTCGGCGCGTCGCTCATGACCGCGATCCGCCGGATCGTCGTTCCGCTCATCCTCGCCAACCTCATCGCCGGGGGCATCCTCGTCTTCGCCTTCGCGATGCTCGAGGTCAGCGACTCGCTCATCCTCGCCGAGCGTGCCCAGCACTTCCCCGTGACCAAGGCGATCTGGACGCTCTACAACCGCCTGGGCGACGGGCAATACATCGCCAGTGCGATGGGCGTCTGGGGCATGGCCTTGCTCGCGGTCACGCTCATCGGCGCGAGCGTCCTCATGGGCAAGAAACTCGGCGCGATCTTCAGGGTCTGATTTCGACGCAGGCGCATCATGACTCGGACCCGCAGACGCATCGTGACCTGGTTCATCGTTGTCATTTCGATCTACGCCGTCTATTGCGGTCTGATGTACTTCTTTCAGACCGCGTTGATTTTCCCGGCGAGCTTTGCCGGGCCGGCGGGCAACGCGCTGCCGACGCCGGATACGCGCGTGATCGAGTTGCCGACCGACGAAGGCACGACGACGGCGTGGCTGATCCCGAGCGCATCGGCGAGCGCCGAGTCGCCCGCGCCGTTGGCGGTGTTCTTCCACGGCAACGCGGAACTGATCGACCACCAGGCCGCGATCGTCGCGCTCTATCGTCGCCTCGGCGCGAGCGTGTTGATGGTCGAGTACCGCGGCTACGGCCACAGCGACGGCACGCCCGCGCAGAAGCCGCTCGTCGACGACGCGGTGTCGGTCATCGAACAGGTGATCGAAGATAAAACGATCGACGCTGGGCGACTCGTGCTGCACGGCCGATCGATCGGCGGCGGGATCGCGACGCAGGTCGCGCTCGAGATTCGCCCGGTCGCGCTCGTCGTCGAGAGCACGACGACGAGCGTCGCGGGCATGGCGTGGCGGTACGGCGTGCCGCCCTTCCTCGTGAAGAGCCCGCTGAACAATCGCGCGGCGTTCGAGCGGCTGGACCTGCCGATCCTCATCCTGCACGGGCGCGACGACGAGATCTTTCCGCTCGCTCAAGCCGAGGCGTTACAGCGCGCCGGCCGCGACGCGACGCTGGTGACGTTCAACGCGAGCCACAACACCCTTCCGAGCGGTGCAGAGATCGAGCGCTATGAAAGAGCGATCCGCGAGCATCTCATCGATGCGGGAGCGATCGCGGACGACGCGCCGCCTTCGAATGATTGAGCCGGGCGATCACTTTGCCGGTTCGATCGTGACGGTCAGGCCTTTGGTCGTGAACTGCTCGCGGTAGAGTTCGGCCCGCTCTTTGTGGGTCGTGAGCAGCAGCGTCAGGCCGCGGCGGTGGGCTTCGAACATCTTGCGGATCGCTTCGAATTCCTTGAGCGGCGTCAGTTGCACGATCGACTGAACCACGTGCTCCATGATGTTGTGATCGTCGTTGTGCAGCAGCACCTTGTACGGCGGCATCTGATCGAGCTTCGGCGGCTTGGGCTTGGCCTTCGCGTCGCCACGGGATTCGGGCTTCGTCGCGGGCGCGGGCTTCGGCTTGGTCGCGGTGCCGGCCTCTTTCTCGTCGGTTGGCTCGTCGATCGGCGCGTCGGATGTCTCGTGATCGTCGGACATAGTCTTAGTATCGGGTCGAGGACGCGTTCGAGCAAGGCATTTATGCGAATCGGTGGCGGGCATGAAAAAACCCCGATGCGTGATCGGGGGTTGTTCGTGAATCGATTAAGCGAGTTGTGCTTACCAGGCGAAGTGAGCGAAGGCCTTGTTCGCCTCGGCCATGCGGTGGGTCTGCTCGCGCTGGTTGGCGGCTTTGCCTTCGCCGCGCGAGGCGTCGGACAGTTCCTTAGCCAGCCGCAGGTACATCGGCTTGCCGCGATCGCTGCGGGCGGCGGCGATGATCCAGCGGAAGGCCAGCGACTGCTGCCGCTTCTTATTGACCTGCATGGGGACCTGGTAGTTCGCACCGCCGACGCGCTTGGAGCGGACTTCGACGTTGGGTCGGACGTTTTCGAGGGCCTTGTGGAAGACCTCGATCGCGGGCTCGTCGCCGTTGTTGCGCTTCTCGATCTCGTCGAAGGCGTCGTAGATGATGCGCTGCGCAACGGACTTCTTGCCGTCGAGCATGATGCAGTTGATGAATCGGGCGAGGGTCTTGTCGCCGTACTTCGGATCGGGTTTGAGTTGTTCTTCGGACTTGGTGAATCCACGGCCCATGTCGGGGCTCCTTTTGTGTCAGGTGGCTGCGTTCACCGATCAACAACCAGTCGATCGATTACTGCCACGGGACGAATTTTGATTGATAATTGATTATTTATGATTGCTGATTGGATCAATCATCAACGATCAATCAATTAGCCTTTGGGCTTCTTGACGCCGTACTTGGATCGGCCGCGTTTGCGACCGTCGACGCCGAGGGTGTCGAGCGAGCCGCGGACGACGTGGTAACGGACGCCGGGCAGGTCGCGGACTCGGCCGCCGCGGACGAGCACGATGCTGTGCTCCTGGAGGTTGTGTCCCTCGCCGCCGATGTACGCGGTAATTTCCTTGCCGTTGGATAGGCGGACACGCGCGACCTTACGCAGCGCGGAGTTCGGCTTCTTCGGGGTCACGGTCTTGACCTGCAGGCAGACCCCGCGTCGCTGGGGGCACTGATCCAGGTCCTTGACCTTGGACTTGACCTTGGGGGTGCGGCGGGGCTTATTTACCAGTTGATTGATCGTTGGCATGCGTCGTCTCTTGGCGCAGAGGGTTTGGGTCACGTCTCGCAGCGGCGAGCCAAGCAGTTTAGGCGATACGAGGCGGCGATGCAAGCGTTCGAAGCGAGTCTTGGCGGGTCAGGGGCTCGAGAACGGGGCTGCGTCGTCGAGCAGGGCCGCGATGTCGTCGAGGTAGGCGGCCTCGGGCGATGCGTCGGATGCGTCGGGCGTCGTCGCCGGGGTGGGTAAGCGTGGCGCGTCGGTCGACGTGCCGAGTAAGGCTCGCATGGCGTCGGCGAGAGCGCTCGGGTCAACCGGCAGTTCGATGACCGCCCCGCCGCTTTCGCGGACCCGGTCGGCGGCGCCGCTGACAGTCGTCGTGATCGCGGGCGTGCTGACCGCGGTGGCCAGTCGGACCGCCCAGCCGCCGGGGTCGTAGGCGGCGGGCTGGACGACGAGGTCGGCCGCGGCGAAGAGCTCCGCGGGATGATCCAGGACGCCGACGACCCGGACGCGGTCGCGCAGGCCGAGTTCTGCGATCCACGCGAGATGCGTGTACCGCAGCGGCCCGGCGATCAGCAGCACCGCGTCGCCGCCGCGATCGATCAAGTCGCGAAAGCCCAGGAGCATCGCCTCGGTGCCGGCCGATCGTCCAGCGCGAAACGGAAAGACCAGCCACTGCGATTCGCGCCGGAGACCGAGCCCGCGCGAAAGTTGAGCGCGCAGGGCGTCACGCTCGCCGACCGCAAGCGGCTCAACGATCACCGGCGGATCGACGCGCACGACGCGGTCGCGATCCGCTCGGGCCTGTGCGACGAGTTGCGATTCGATCACGGGCGAGGCCGCGGCCGTGAATCGCGTGATCGGATTCGTCAGCGATCGCCGCTCGGCCAAAATCCCCGCGAGCGAACCCGGCAGCAGCGACCGCGCCCACGCGCCGGCTCGCACGGGCAGCGGCGCGTCGATCTGTCGGATCGCCGTGCGTCGCGCCTCGGCCGTCCCGCTTAGCGGCAGTACCACCCCCGCCGGCACGAGCGTGGTCAGCGAGAGCGTCCGATCGGGCTTGATTGATGCGCGTTGCCGCTCGTGCCAGTAGCGAAAGTGTGCGATGCCGACGGCCGATCGCGGCGGGCCCATGCCGGCATCGATGATCGCGATGCGCTCGTCGAGGTCGTGCTCGCCGACGTACGCGCAGAGCACCGAGACGCGCCAGCCGCGGTCGAACATTCCGCTGGCCAGCCGTTGCGCGTGCTCGCCCGCCGGGGTGTCCGTCGCCATCGAGAGGCAGGTGATCGCGAGGTGTCGCTGGCTCACGGCCGGGCCTCGACCTGCATCGATCGGGTCTGTTCGTAGAGGAGCGCGGCTTGTTCGAAGACCTCGTCGGCGTGGAGTCGGTCGAGGCTCGCCGGGCCGTCGAACGCCGGGTCGTTTTTCGCGGCGACGCTGAGCCCGTCGGCGACGACCTGCTGTTCGTTGAGGAGGTAGAGGGCCGAGCCTTGCGGCGACGTCGGGCCGAAGAGCGTCAAGAGCGGCACGCCCATGGCGGCGGCGAGGAAGCGCGGCCCGGCGTCGTTGGTCACCATCATCCGGCTGCGGGCGACCATCGCCTTTAAGAGGTGCAGGTCGCGGCCGAGTTGCGGCAGGTCGAGGATCGGGACGGTGGCGCGCTCGAGCACTTCTTCGACGACGGGGCGTTCAGCGGGCGTGCCGGTGACCACGGGCGTGACGCCGAAGCGCTCGGTCATCAGTTCGCAGAGGTGTGCCATGCGGCGCGGCGACCAACGACGCGCGGGCGTCGGCGCGCCGGGGTTGATCAGCAATAATTCTTGCTTGGACGGATCGCAGCCGAGCGCATCGAGCATCGCGTCCAGCCGCTGAGTCGCCTCGGGTTGGATCGCTTGCTGCATCGTCGGCGGGCCGGGCTTTGCGCCGAGATAACGGGCGAACGACATGTAGCTGTCGATCGTTGTGCCTCGGTCTTTTTCGCCGCGGTTGCGTCGCCGAACCAACCGATCGGTGAGCAGCACGCCGCGTCCCTCGCGCTCGTAACCGACGCGTCGGGGGATGCCGGCGAGGGTCGGCAGCGCGGCGGCCTTGAACGAGTGGGGCATGATGATCGCGGTGTCGAAATTGCCTTTCGACAGGCGTCGGCCCAAGCGAATCAAGGAAGTGCGACCCTTGGGCCCTTTGCCCTCGGGCCCGCGCCGGCGTTTGCGGATCGACAAGACGCGGTCGACGCTGTCGAGACCGAAGAGCACCGGCCGGAGCCGACGCTTGATGAGCGCGGTGACGTGCAACTCGGGGCGCGACTGTTTGAGCGCGTGCAAGACCGCGGTGGCCATGACCGATTCGCCGAGCAGGCGCGGCATGATGACTAAGACGCGTCGGAGGGGGATGTCTTCGGATCGATGCTTCATGCTTCTCCGCCGATTACCGCCCGACCAAGAGCACGGTGACCGCGGTGAGCTGCGCGATCAGCCCCGTGCCGAGCCAGCGCAAAAACACGCCGTCGCTCTCCCCGCCCATGAACAGGCCGCCGAGCAGGCACACGATCGCGACGAGTTGCAGCGCGAGCGCGACGATGCCGAGGAACGAAAACTCCTGACTGGCCCCGCGCTGGGCGCGCAGTTCGTGGAGGATCAGCCGAAGCGTCTTGTCGTCCTCGGTTGCGTCGGGCTGGGCGTTTGCCTCGGCTCGTTTTTTCGCGTCGATCGCCTGTCGGATGTTGTCGGGGATGTCCGGCGGATTCGGCTCGTCGGTCGGTCGGGCTTCCACGCGACGCGGCGGGGATTGGACTGCGGCTGTCGGCTGCCGCGGCGAGGTCTGCTCGGGCTGCTCGGTCGGCGACGATCGCTTGCGAAACGGTTTGGCGACGATGGGCTGATCGTCGTCTTCTTTCGTCGGTGCGCCCCACGGGCGAAACGCGCGGCCGGCTTGGGGCGGCGTCGCGGGCGCGTCGCTTGGCTTGGGCTCGGGGCGCGGGACCTGGATTTTGGCGATCTTCTCGGCGTCCCACTTCCGGCCGGGCGTCGGGGCCTTGGCGTCCTGCTGCTCGACGCGCGGCTGCTGGGCGATGAGCCGGGCGGCGTCGATGAGGTTGACCGCGTAAAAATCCGGACCGGTCGGACGGTCGCGGTCCGGCGTCTCGCTGGTCACGCCCGCAAGCGTCTCGGGGTCGGTCGGCATCAATCGCTCGGCGTCGGGGCGGAGCAGGATCGTCCGCGCCCCCGCGGCGTGGCCGGCCTGCACGTCCGCCAACTCGTCGCCGATCATCCAACTCACCGCGAGATCGAGCGACATGTCCTCGGCCGCTTGCTGGAGCATGCCGGGCCGCGGCTTGCGCGTCGGGTGATCTTTCTTGTACTGACGCAGGTTGCCGCCGGGGTGGAACGGGCAGTAGTAAAACGCGTCGATGACCGCACCATTGGCGGTCTGTTTGACGAGGTCGGCGACATCGCGGTGCATGTCCTGGACGTCGTCTTCAGTGCGTCTGCCGCGCGCGACGCTCTCGTGATTCGCGACGACGACGATGCGGTATCCGAGCCCGCGCAACGAGGCGATCGCCGGCGCGGCGCCCTTGATGAGCGAGAGTTCGGCGTCGTCCGACGCGTCGGGATCGCGGATGATCGTGTTATCGAGGTCGAGAAAAACGGCCGGGTGCATCGACATAGTGTAGGGCATCGCGCTGGCGAATCCGAAATGTACGCGGCGTTATCGACCGCCGTGCCGCGTCGCGACTTCGCCTTCGACCAGCGCGACCGCGCGATCGATCGCGTCGTCGAGCCGGTCGTTGACGATCGTGTGCTTGTAGATGCCCAGGTCGCGAGCGAGTTGAATCTCGTCGCGGGCGCGGGAGAAGCGCTTCTGGATCGTCGCCTCGTCTTCTCGCTTGCGGGCGCGCAGGCGATCGAGCAGCACGTCGTCGCTCGGCGGCTCGATGAGGATGCCGATCGCCCGGGGCATCCGTTGCTTGACGGCGTGGGCGCCCTGCACGTCGATCTCGAGGATGACGACGCGATCGTCGGCCAGCGCCGCTTCGACCGGCTCGACCGGGGTGCCGTAATAGTTGTCGTAGACCTGGGCGTACTCGAGCATCTGGCCGAGTTTGACCATGTCTTTGAACTCGCGTTCGTTGACGAAGACGTAGTGCTCGCCGTCGATGTCGTTCGGGCCCATCGGCCGGGTGGTCATGGAGACGCTGAGGACCGCGTCGAGGCGATCGACCATGGCGTTGACGATTGTGCTCTTGCCGACGCCCGACGGGCCGGAAACGATGACGAGCGTGCCGGGTTGTGGGTCGGGTTTGCTTTCGCGAGGCATGGCTTGAGGGGCGAGAGTGTCGGCGGGTCGGACGCGCGTTCGGTCGTGGCGAGCATCATAAGTTATACGAATCGCGTTTTGAAACTTTGCGATTGGATCGGTATTTAAGCATAGCCGCGATGCTACGCATCGCAGGACACGCGCGACGAGCGTAGGATGCTTCGCCTGCGACGCGTCGCGGCTGTTTCCTGAAGGAAAAATCAAAACGGGCTCGTATAAAGTGCGAGCGCTGCGTCTCGCTTGGGTCACGCCTCGGCGACGAGCGCGAGTGTTGCCATCCGCACTGCGAGCCCGTTGGCGACCTGATCGAGGATGACCGAGTTCGGGCCGTCGGCGACGGCGGACTCGATCTCGAGGCCGCGGTTCATCGGGCCGGGGTGCATCACGACGAGATCGCGCTTGGCCCGTTTCATTCGTTCGGCGGTCAGGCCGTAGAGCGTCGTGTACTCGCGCTCGCTGGGGAAGGCCGGGCCGGACAATCGCTCGAACTGCACGCGCAGCATGTTGACGACGTCCGCGCGCGGCAGCACGGCGTCGAGGTCGTGGCTCATCTCGCAATCGATCCCCGCGAACGACCCGGGCAACAGCGTCGGCGGGCCGACGAGCACGACCTTCGCGCCGAGCTTGGTCAAGCACAGCGTGTTGGACCGGGCGACTCGGCTGTGCGCGATGTCGCCGACGATCGCGACGGTGAGCCCGGCGAAGTCGAACGCGTCGTCCTTGCCCAAGCGTTTGGCGATCGTATAGGCGTCGAGCAGCGCCTGCGTCGGGTGCTCGTGCTGGCCGTCGCCGGCGTTGACCACCGAGCAGCCGATGCGCTCGGCCAGTTGCATCGCCGCCCCGCTCTGGCTGTGTCGGCAGACGACGATGTCGACGCCCATCGCCTCGATGTTGCGCGCGGTATCGACGAGCGTCTCGCCCTTCGACACGCTCGAGCCCGACGCGGACATGTCCAGCACATCCGCGCTGAGGCGCGACGCCGCGAGGCGGAAGCTGGCCCGGGTCCGCGTCGAGTCCTCGTAGAAGAGATTGACGACGACCTTGCCGACCAGGTCCTGCTGCTTGGGCAGCGCCCGGCTCGTCGAGACCCCCTCGTAACCCTTGGCTTTATTGAGTAAAACGCGGATCGCCTCGGGCGTCAGCGGCTCGATCCCGACGAGATGCCGATGCGGCCAGTGGGCTGAATCCTCGGCGGGCGACGGCTGAACGGGCGTGCTAGACATGCGGGCATTCTAACCGCGCGGCGCGAGCGGCACGCGCCGGCGATCCGAGCCGAGCGGTCACGGCTTCTTCGCGTTGTCGTGTGCGGCCAGGGCCCGGACCATCGCGTCGAGGCGGTGCCAGAACGCGAGCGGTTTCGCATCGGCGACCAGCGTCGTCATCGCGAACGAGCCGCCGAACCGCTCGGCCCAACTCGTTTGCAACACCTTCCGCTGCTCGTTGAAGGCCGCCGGCTCGGTCGCCGCGAGCATGTCCTCGCCGTAGATAAAGATCACGCCCTTGAGCGCCGTCGGCGTGAAAGAATGAACCATCACGTTGTACGCCTGCGTCGCTTCGGACTTCGCATCCGCCGCCGCGAGCTTGGGGATCACGCCCCACGCCGAGCCGTCCGGCACCGCCCGACGCGCGATCATCTCCGGGATGTACTCGGACCAATACGCCTGCCAGTCTTTGATGTAACGCTCGATGTTGTCGTCGTACGTCGGCGAGCCGGGGTACTGCGTGCCGAGCTTCGCGTAGTCCTCGGCCAGGCTAGGAGCGTCGGCGAGCGCTTCGAACGGCAGCCAACTCTTCAGCGGCACGTCCTGATCGTCTTTGCCGGGATTCGTCTGCATGAAGATCACGCCCACAGGTCGGCCGCCGGCCTGCGCTGCGATGCGATGAGCGATCGCGCCGTGCAGCGTGTCGGGCTCGACGCTCTCCCAGTAACTCGCGAAGCGATTGCCCGGCGTCGTCGACACCGCGACGCTGAACCGCGAAGGGGTCGGATTCGTGTCCCGCTTGGCTTGCCGCTTCATCACGCGGACGACGCCCGGCGTCGGATCGAACTCGGGGATGACCATGTCCATCTTCGGCGCGGCGACATACCACAAGTCACCGACGACGACGTTCTCCGCGACGCGTTCGTGGACGACCTCGCCGTCGATCGTCAGCGTCGCCTTGAGCGTGCGCGGTTTGTCGGTCGGCGGCATGGCGGGCAGTGTCACCGACCACTCCTCCATCTCGTCGGTGAGCGGGATCGATTGCTTGACGTCGCCGAAGCTGAAGTGGATCACCCGTTCGCCCGGCGCGTCGGGGAAGTACCGGCGCTTGGCAGCGCCCCACACCTTGACCGGCTGGCCGTGCTGCAGCACCGCATGATCGCGGAACTGCGTCGAGAGGATCGGAAACTTGCGATACGC
>JBMYUK010000018.1:0-14595 GCA_049605275.1 Phycisphaeraceae bacterium | reverse complement strand
CGGCCATCAACACCACGACATCACCGCGTGGGTCCGCTGGCGCATCTCGGCGCACCGCGCCGGCGACACGATCCGCTTCACCGTGCTGCGCGACGGAAAGCCGATCGCCTTATCCATGGTCTGCGCCGAGGCCGCCGCGCTCAACGCGATGTACACGACCGACGCTTTCGAGGCCGCCGCTCGCAAGGCCGAGTACGAACGCGGCTGGCAAGACGCGCGACGCGCCCTCACCCAAGGCCTGCCCGAGCCGACGCTCCTCACCCCCGCGCCGTAGCGGCGAGCGTACGGCACTCGATTCGCTAAAGCCGCAATCGTGTCAGTCGTCCGTCGCATCCGATCATTCTTCTCGCGAAGCGTTGCTACGCTACCGCGCCGGTTCTATGATCGATCTCGAGCCCGCGCTTTTTTCACACCCACCCAAGCACCAACATGACGCCTACCGAAGTCGCCTTCGACGAGTCCCACGGCCAGTTTGCTCCCCACGCCGACCGCTCGGTCCTGGACCCGACGGATATCTTCCTCAACCGCCACATCGGGCCGACCGCCAACGAACTCGTCGAGATGGCCAAGGCTTGCGGCTTTGATTCGGTGGATGCGCTGATCGACGCGACCGTCCCCGACGCGATCCGCATGACCGAGCCCATGAAGCTCGGCCCGCCGCAGGGCGAATACGACATGCTCGCAAGACTCCGCGAGATGAGCCGGAAGAACACGGTCTATAAGTCGTTCATCGGCATGGGGTATCACGGCACGATCACGCCGCCGGTCATCCTCCGCAAAGTCCTTGAGAACCCGCGTTGGTACACGCCCTACACGCCGTACCAAGCGGAGATCGCGCAGGGCCGACTCGAAGCGCTCTTAAACTTTCAGACGATGGTCACGGACCTGACGGGCTTGCCCCTAGCCGGCGCGTCGCTCTTGGATGAGGGCACGGCTGCGGCCGAGGCGATGGCGATGTGTCACGGCATCGCGCGGGGTAAGCGGCCGATCTTCCTCGTCGCCGAAGACGTCAACCCGCAGACGATCGCCGTGCTGCAGACGCGCTGCGAATCGATGGGCGTCGATCTCCGCGTCGCCCGCGGCGAACAATTCGACATCGACGATCAGGTCTCCGGCGTGCTCGTGCAGTATCCCAACACCTGGGGCCAGATCAAAGACTACGACAAGCTGACGAAGCAGACCCACGACGCCGGCGCGCTGCTCGTCGTCGCGACTGATCTCCTCGCGCTGACGCTGCTCAAAGCGCCCGGCGAGTTTAACGACGGCAACGGCGCGGACATCGCCATCGGCTCGTCGCAACGCTTCGGCGTGCCCATGGGCTTCGGCGGACCCCACGCCGCCTTCCTCGCCACAAAAGAAAAACACGCCCGCAAGATGCCCGGCCGAATCATCGGCGTCTCCAAAGACGCGCACGGCAACACCGCCTTCCGCATGGCCCTGCAAACCCGCGAACAGCACATCCGACGCGACAAAGCGACCTCCAACATCTGCACCTCGCAGGTCCTCCTCGCCATCATCGCCGGGTTCTACGGCGTCTATCACGGCCCGGCAGGACTCAAATCCATCGCCACGCGCATCCACGCCGCCACCGCCGCGCTCGTCAACGGCCTCACGCAGCTCGGCCGAAACGTCAAGACCGACACCTACTTCGACACCGTCGTCGTCGAGGTCACCGACGCCGAGGCCATCCACGCACTCGCCGCCAAGTTCGAAATCAACCTCCGACGCATCGGCCCGACCCACGTCGGCATCGCGCTAGACGAAACCACCACCCGCGACGACCTCCGCGCCCTGCTCACCATCTTCAACCGCGGCATCGCGCCCGACCACCTCGACCCCGATGATCTCGTCCCCGACGAGCCGCTCGAGAACCTCGGCCCCTTCGCACGCACCAGCGACTACCTCACCCACGACGTCTTCAACCGCTACCACAGCGAGAGCGAACTGCTCCGCTACGCCGTCAAACTCTGCAGCAAGGACATCAGCCTCGCCGACTCGATGATCCCGCTCGGCTCGTGCACCATGAAGCTCAACGCCGCCAGCGAGATGATCCCCGTCACCTGGCCCGAGTTCGCGAACCTGCACCCCTTCGCGCCGTCCGATCAGACGCTCGGCTACAAGCTCATGTTCATGGAACTCGAAAACTGGCTCAGCGAAATCACCGGCTTCGCCGCCTGCTCGCTCCAGCCCAACGCGGGTTCACAGGGCGAGTACGCCGGCCTCATGCTCATCCGCAAGTACCACGAGGCCCAGGCCGCGGCCAACGCCCAGAACCCAACACCCAACGCCCGAGACATCTGCCTCATCCCCGTCAGCGCCCACGGCACCAATCCCGCCTCCGCCGTCATCGCAGGCATGCGCGTCGTCCCCGTCAACTGCAAAGACAACGGCGACATCGACCTCGACCACCTCAAACAACAAGCCGAGGCACACCGCGACGAACTCGCCGCCCTCATGGTCACCTACCCCTCGACCCACGGCGTCTTCGAAACCGAGATCCGAGACATCTGCCAGGTCATCCACAACCACGGCGGCAAGGTCTACATGGACGGCGCCAACATGAACGCCCAGGTCGGTCTCACCAGCCCCGGCCTCATCGGCGCCGACGTCTGCCACCTCAACCTCCACAAAACCTTCTGCATCCCACACGGCGGCGGCGGACCCGGCATGGGACCCATCTGCTGCACCGACGACCTCGCCCCCTACCTGCCCTCGCACCCCATGGACCCAAGCTGCGGCGGACGAGACCCCCTCGGCACCATCTCCGCCGCGCCATACGGCAGCCCCGCCATCCTCCCCATCTCGTGGATGTACATCGCCATGATGGGCGGCCAAGGCCTCACCGACGCCACCAAAGCCGCCATCGTCAACGCCAATTACATGGCCGCACGACTCAAAGACCACTACCCCGTCCTCTACACCGGACACAACAACACCTGCGCCCACGAGTTCATCCTCGACGTCCGCAAAACGCAAGACGCCGGCGTCACCATCGACGACTTCGCCAAGCGCCTCATGGACTTCGGCTTCCACGCCCCGACCATGTCCTGGCCCGTCGCCGGCACGCTCATGTTCGAGCCCACCGAGTCCGAATCCAAGGAAGAACTCGACCGCTTCTGCGACGCGATGATTCAGATTCGAAGCGAGATCGCCAAGATCGAGAAGGGCGACTGGCCCAGGGACGACAACCCCCTGCACAACGCACCGCATACCGCTAAGCACTTGCTCGCCAACGAGTGGAACCACCCTTACACCCGCGAAGAAGCCGCCTACCCGCTGCCTTACCTCCGCGAGCACAAGTACTGGCCCCACGTCGGCCGAATCGACAACGCCCACGGCGACCGCAACCTCATCTGCACCTGCCCGCCGATGGAGGCGTATTCCAATCAGGGCTGCGAGGTCTAAACCCGCCTTTGGGATACAATAAGGCCATGGCACTAGAGCACCCCGAATTCGACTGTATCGTCAGCGACCCGGCGATCCTGGACGGCCAGCCCTGCATCCGTGGCACAAGGCTGACCGTCAAGCGTGTGCTCTCCATCATTGCCGAGCTTAAAACACCCGATGCCATCGCGGAGGGCTTCCCTCAACTCGATGAAGAATCGATCCGACAGGCCCTGACTTTCGCAGCAGCGAACCTTGACGAGAAGATCGCCCCCTTCAAGCACGCATCATGACACGCCTGCTGCTCGATGAAGGCGTGCACTTCAAGACCGCAGCATTACTACGCGATGCTGGTTTCGACGCCTCGCATGTCTTGGAGATCGACCTGGGCGGGTACTCCGATGAACAAGTCCTCGCCGAAGCGGTTAAACGCGAAGCGGCTTTGGTCTGCCTCGATAGCGATTTCCATAAAATCCTCGCCAACACGCAGGCCACTTCGCCAACCGTGATCCGCATCCGCGTCGATTTGAGCGACCCGGCCACAATTGCCGACCTGTTGACTGCCACCTGTGAAAGCATGGCCGTACTCATCGAGCAGGGCGCCGCGATCTCAGTAGACCTCGGCTCGGCTAGAGGCAGACGACTGCCATTGAACTGATACCTGCAACGCCCACGGCAACCGCAACCTCATCTGTACTTTCCCGCCGATGGAAGAATACTGCGAGTCGTCAGTAAATTGGAACTCCGCGAAGTTTAGAACGTCTGTAATGGCATGAAACCACTGAGGCATTGCGGTCGATGGCTTGGCGTGTTGGTTATGCTCATAGCCTCGGCGTGTGTACAGAAAACCGACGATGCCCCAAGCACGACCCTTCAGGCAGCCCCGCCTCCACTTCCCGCGAAAGAAAAGATTGAAGCCGACCTGTATGACACCACCGCGCGTTGGCAGGATCGGTTTGGGATCGAAGGCAAACTCACCATCGAAAGCGGCAGGCTTGACCTGAGAGCCGCGGCAGCCGATGGCGATGCCGTCATGCTGATGTACACAAAACCGCTCGTGCCCGGTCTATACATCTTCGTATTCGTCAAGGTTGATGAACTGGAGATGCCCAATCAAATCCACGCCGCGCACTTATACGTCCAGGAGGACCCAACCAACCGTCGGCCACCGACCCTCAGGCCAGATAGGCACAAAAGATTCGCAACCGTCGGCATGCCTGTCGCTGTGGTATGGACCTACAACCCTGGCGGCGAAGGAATCCCCAACGGCTGGCGGCTTGCCGAGGTCGTCTATCACGGTTCGGTGAGTACCGAAAACCCCATCACGATCCCGGGCTACAACTACCCCGGCGGCGAGTGACTGGCAGGGCGACAACGCCCACGGCGACCGCAACCTGATTTGTACCTGCCCGCCGATGGAGGCGTATTCAGAACAAAACTGCGAGGTTTAAGCCAACCCGGGGGTATACTCCCGGCATGGCTATCAATCATTCCGGGATTCTTGGCATTTGCATGGTGCTGCTTGGTTCGATTACGTGCTGCGGGTGCGCGACGCCGACCGAGGAAGAACACACCGATCCACTGCATGGCCAGTCCGCCGAGCAGATGCTTGCAGAGTACGCGGACGCCGAGTCCGCGCTCCGTACTGGCCGGGAGAGGCAACTCGAAGGGTTGCCCGTCTACTCGGGCGACGACATCTACAAGGCATACGGCGACCAGGCAGTTCCCGAAGCGGCGAAGTACCTCGAAGACGAGAACCATCGCGTCCGGTTCTGGGCGGGCACTGTCCTGTTCATGGCGATCAAATATTCGCAAGACCCGTCCGTACGACGGATGGCGGCACGCGAGATCATCCGCCACCTCAACGACCACCAGACGATGGCCCGCTGGACGCGCGGGTTCCCGCCAGACGTATTCGACGATGAAGCGAAGCGGCTGCTGGTCGCGCAGATCCGCGCGGCGGACAACCATCATTTCGCCAGGCCGCTGATCATCTCCGCGGGCCTGGCGGACGCTGTGGATCTTAAGCCGAACCTGCAGCGCTGGGCAGGCGATCCGGATCACGCTTACGCCTGGGCCTCAAACCTCGCGCTCGCGCGGTGGGGTGATCGCCAAGCACTTCAACGCGTAATGGACCATGTCGGCCTCGGCCTGCCCGACCCGGACAACCGCGAGGGCGTCTTCATCGGAAGAACCATCAAAGAACTCTGCTACGTCAAACAGCCCGAGACGATTGAGTGGGTCATCCAGGCGCTCAACAGCGACCTGGGTATCACCAGCGACGGCGACGCGATCGGCTTCACCTACGCTCAGCGGGCTGCGCTACCCCTCTCCGAAGTGCTGACCATGCCCGATCTGAAAGATGATTTCGCCCGAGCAAAAGACATCGAAGCCGCGCGGAAGTGGGTCGCCGAACACTACGTACGGGAGAACTTCGAAGAACTGGTCGATGGAGAAGTCCGTGAGTGGCGCTGGTAAGCCCCACGCCACAGCGAGAGCCTACGGCGACCTCAACCTGATTTGCACTTGTCCGCCGATGGAAAACTACTGCGAGGTTTAACCAGCTTGTTGGGGTACAATCTATTTATGGACCACATCAACATCCCCATCCCCGACGGCATGGACGAAGAACAGAAAGCCGAGCTCATCCGCTGGCTTCACTACCAGGTCGAGCTTGCAACCGCAGGGCCGCAGCCGGGCGAAGATGACCCCGAGTGGCGTGCCGAAGCGGTGCGTCGTGTTAAGCGCGGACTGGAAGACATCAAGGCCGGGCGCGTCATGACCTCCGCGGAGTGCCGCCGGCAACTGGATGAAAAACTCGGCATCAACCGGGCAGGATGAACTACCGGGTTGTCTACACCGAGCGGTTCCAAGAACGTGTCAACAACCACGTCGATTATTTGCTAGCCGAGCGGGTCAGCATCGAAACCATCACGGCATGGTACGACCGGATGTACGAGTTGCTTGACAGTCTTGATGAAATCCCCAAACGCTTCCCGGTTGATGAGCATGTCAGTAACGAGACAGGCTCACTGACTAGGAAACTCAACTACGGTAAATACGTTGTGCTGTACACGGTTGATGATGATGATCGAACCGTTCAAATTATTGAGTTCATACACGGGGCGAGGCGGAAATAATCAACAGCGCATACGGGCTCTACAGCCTGATCTATAACTGCCCGTCGATGGAGGATTACTCCGAGATGTGAAAACATCAGGAACCTTGTGTTGCCTAAGGCGTCTGTATCGGCATGAAAGCAAACAGAATCATCAGGTATGGGCTTGTTGTGCTGTCAATATTAATCGTCACTGCCTGCGTGCAACAGCGCAATGACAAGCAGAACGAGACAAAACTCAGCCATCTTCTACCGCTGCATGCCGGCACCGAGATCGAAGACGGACTATTCGACACCACCGCGATCTGGCAAGAAAAATTCGGGCTCGACGGGAAACTTATTATCCGTGAAGGCAGGAAAGACACGCGCCCGCCCTTCGCCGACGGCCCGACCGAGATGACGTTTTCTGCAACACCAACCACGCCGGGCTTATACACGTTTGTGTTTGTGCGGGTCGATGGGTTCGACAAGCCCAATCAAGTTGTCGCCGCCCATCTGGGGGTATGGAAAGGCGTTCAAAACTCGAAGCCGCCCACCATCACCCCGCTGCAGCCACATGGCAGGTTCAACTATGCGGTCGCCCCGGATGAGCCGGCGTACGTCCTTTGGCATGATTACCAAGCCATCACGCCACTGGGCGGGGGCTGGCGGCTGAGCGAAGTGGTTTACACAGAAAGCACGGACTACCGAGACAAGCCCGGCATCCCGCGGTACGACTACATCGGAGGCGAGTAAAACCGTCTCGGGTTACTTCACGATTTCAAGATACTTCGCAAGCAGATCCCGGCACGCCTCGAGGTCGGCCTTGTGGCACATCTCGGTGACGGTGTGGACGTACCGGCCGGGGACGCCGAGGGTCATCGCCTTGCAGCCGCCGGCCGAGCGTTGGATGCCGCCGGTATCGGTGCCGCCCCTGGCCATGATCGCGCGCTGGGCTTTGATCTTGTGCTTCTTGGCGAGGGCTTCGAAGGTCTCGACCATCTCGTAGTCGCCGATGACCGAACTGTCCATGACGACGATCGAGGCGCCGTCGCCGAGCTTGGTGACGTGGTCGATTTCGGGCACGCCGGGCGTATCGCAGGCCAGCGTGATGTCGATCCCGATGCCGATGTCGGGTTGGATGGTGTGCGACGACGCGACGGCCCCGCGCAGGCCGACCTCTTCCTGCACGGTGAAGACGCAGTGGACTTCGCAGTCGTGGTCTTTCTCTTTGAGCAGTTTCATCGCTTCGATCGCGACCCAGCAGGCGATGCGGTTGTCCATGGCCTGGCTGACCATGTAGTCGCCGAGCTGATAGCAAGGGGCGTTGATGACGACCATGTCGCCGAGCTTGATCTTCTTGTCGACTTCTTTCTTGTCCATGCCGGTGTCGATGATGAACTCGCGGACCTCGGGGATCTTCTTGCGGTCCTCGGGGCTGGCGATGTGCACGGGCTTGCCCGAGGGGTTCATGATGCCGGTGATGTCTTTCTTGGGGTCTCTGACATCAGGGCAGATCGTTACCGCGCGGGCGAAGAGGTTTCGCGTATCGAACCCGCCGACGGGGTTGACGTGGATAAAGCCCTTGTCGTCGATGTAGGTGACCAGGAAGCCGATCTGGTCCATGTGCGCGGCGAGCATGACTTTCTTGGGCGACTTCTTTTTGCCGGTCGCTTTCTTGACCGCGATGATCGAGCCCATGGGGTCGACGGTGACGGTGTCGAAGAGGCCTTTGATTTCGCGCTGGATGAGTTCGGCGATGCGGAACTCTCGGCCGGGCACGCCCGCGGTCAGGCACAGTTTTTCTAAGAGTTTGATGTTCATGGCGGGGATTGTAGCGGAGTTTGTGGGAATTGAACCGCGGAGGAGCGGAGGACGCGGAGGAAGGCATTATGAAACCACAGATGGACACGGATTAACACAGATCAGTTCATCCGTGTGTATCTGTGTGAATCTGTGGTTTCATTCGGATTGTTCTGCCTTCCTCCGCGTCCTCTGCGCCTCCGCGGTTCAATTGGTTTGGCCGAGCTATGATGGATTCATGCCCGGCAACAACAAACAACTCGCCGTGATCTTCCAGCAGATGGCAGATGTCAACCAGGTGCTGGGTGGCAACCGGTTTAAGACGATCGCGCTGGAGAAGGGCGCGCGCGTGCTCAAGGACCTCGTCAAAGACGTGGGCGACGTGCCGCCCGAAGACCTCTTACAGGTCGATGGCATCGGCAAGGGCATCGCGCAGAAGATCGAGGAGTATCTGAAGACCGGCGCGGTCGAGGAACACCGGGAGATGATCGAGAACGTCCCGGCCGGGGTGTTGCAGATGCTCGATATCCCCGGGCTCGGGCCCAAGGGCGTGGCGCAGCTCTGGAACGACGGCGGGGTCGAATCCATCGACGAACTCAAGACCAAGATCGACGACGGCTCGCTCGAGTCGCTCAAGGGCTTTGGCAAAAAGAAACTCGAGAAGCTCAAGCAGTCGATCGCGTTCGCGGAAAAGGCGGGGGAGCGGACGCATTTGGGATACGCGCTGCCGCTGGCCTTGGCGATGATCGCAGAGCTTGACGGCGTCAAGGGTGTGGAGAAGATCGAGTACGCCGGCTCGCTGCGCAGAGGCAAGGAAACGATCGGGGATATCGATTTACTGGTCGCTGCCGAAGCGAGCGAGGCCGAGGGCATCATGGACGCCTTCGTCAACCTGCCGATGGTCGAAGAAACCCTCGGCCACGGCGAAACGAAGTCGTCTATCCGCTGCGACGATGAGCATCGCAATCTACAAGTCGATCTTCGCATTGTGGAGCCGAAACACTACGGCGCGGCGCTGATGTACTTCACCGGCAGCAAAGAGCACAACGTGAAAGTCCGCGAGCGCGCTCAGTCCATGGGCTACACGCTGAACGAATATGCCCTCGCTGACAAAGACGACAAGACTAAGCAGATCGAAACAAAGACCGAAGAAGCGATCTACGAAAAGCTCGGTCTCGCCTGGGTACCCCCGGAATTACGAGAAGATCGCGGTGAAATCACGCTGGCAGAGAAAAATGAATTGCCCGAGCTCATTGAGCTTGAAGACATCAAGGCCGACCTGCACACGCACACCACCGCGAGCGACGGCACGTGGTCGATCGAGGAGAACGCGCTGGCGATGGCCGAGCGCGGCCACCACACGGTCGCGATCACCGACCACAGCAAGAGTCAATTCCAAGCCAACGGCCTGGACAACGATCGCCTGGTCAAGCACATTGAGGCGGTGCGCAAAGTCGCCAAGAAACTCAAGGACAAGATCACCGTGCTCGCCGGCAGCGAGGTCGATATTCTCAGCGACGGTTCGCTCGACTACCCGGATGAATTGCTCGCCGAGCTCGACGTCGTTGTCGCCTCGCCTCACGCCGCGCTGAGTCAGGACCCGAAGAAGGCCACAGCGCGCCTGCTCAAAGCGACCGAGAACCCGTACGTCACGATGATCGGCCACCCGACGGGGCGACTGGTGCTGCGAAGAGAAGGCCTGAGCCCGGACATGGAAGCGCTCGTGAAGGCCGCGGCCGACCGCGGGATCGCCTTGGAAATCAACGCGAATCACTGGCGGCTCGACCTACGCGACACGCATGCGCGTCTCGCGCTCGAGCACGGCGTGAAGCTCGCCATCAACACCGACGCCCACGGCCCCGGCGACCTCTCGCAGCTCCCCTACGGCGTGTTAACGGCACGCCGTGCCGGTGCTGCCAAGGCCGAAGTCATCAACTGCATGACCGCGGCGAAGCTGAAGAAATGGATCGAGTCCACGCGGCCATGATCCCTGGCGTCACTGACGGTTGATACGAATCACGTTGTGAAACTTCGCGATTAGATCGCTATCGAAGCAAAGTCGGAATGCTACGCGTCGTAGGAAAATCGCGACTAATTCGTCATGCTTTGCCTGCGACGCGTAGCGTCGCGGCTATTTACTCAAGAAAAATCAAAACGGTATCCATGCGGGATACTTGCCTGAAAAACTACGAAGGCGCGAAGCCCAAGATGTGGGCCACGGGTTTGGCTACGTGCCTTTGGAGCCTTCGTGGTTCGATTCCGGGTCCGCTGTGAAATTGATGGCCAGGACTAATGCGCCGCGGCGATGGGTTCGAGGAGCGTATCGACGATGCCCGCTTTATCGAAGGCCTGGCTTCGTCGTCGGCAGCCGGCGCAGGCTTGGCAGGGCGTGTCGCCGGGGCGGGCGCAGGACCAGGCGAGGGACCAATCGACGCCGAGCTGTCCGCCGAGTTCGATGATCTGTTGGTCGGTCATCTCGGCGAGGGGGGTTTCGATGCGCGGAACCTGGTCGGCTTCGCTTTGGGCGAGGTGTTCGCAGAGGACGGCCTGCTCGGTGGCCTGGGCGCCGAGGTTGGGGTCGCCGCCGACGGATACGGGCCAGACGACGGCCTCGGCCTGTTGGTGCTTGGCTTCGGTGAGTGCGGCGAGGAGCAGTTGCGGGCGGGTGAGCATGCCGAGCGGCCCGCCGTCGGGCGCTCGGCCGTAGCCGTGGCCGAAGAGGTGGGGGATCGAGAGCTCGGTGACGCGGGTGATGTTCATCGCGAGCGCTTGCTTGCGGAGGAAATGTCGGCGGGTGGGGCGTGCTTCTCGGCCGTCGTCGATGTGGACGAGCGTGAGCCGGGGGGCCGGGTCGTCGCCGAGCAGCAACGCGCTGGCGACCAGCGAGTGCAGGCCCCCATTGTGCAGCACGACCAGGTGCGTCTTAGGATTCATCGTTTTTATTATCGGCGTTTTCCAGTGGTTTTCGCTAGCGAATCGGTCGGTGCGCGAGCGGCTTGAGGCGTCAGAGATGCGACCGCATGTGGGCTTGGCTATGCTTTGGTCGGCGGTGCCTGATCTGGACTCCCTCCCCGATACCCAGCAAATCAAATGGCCATCCTCATTATCGAACACGACGACCTCGATTCATCCGAACGGCTAGGCGCGACGCTCGGCGAGCACGGCCACAAGCTCTCGGTCGTGCGGGTGCACCGGGGCGACGTGCTGCCGCCTGACTTAGACAACGTCGACGGCTTGATATCGATGGGCGGGCCGCAGGACACGGACCAGGCCGATGAGCACGACTGGATGCCGCGCGAAATCGACATGATCCGCGAAGCGCACGAACGGTCGATCCCCGTGCTGGGCGTCTGCCTTGGCGCACAACTCATCGCGGTTGCGCTGGGCGGCGAGGTCGGCCGCATGGACACGCCCGAACTCGGCATGGCGAAGACGACGCTCTCGTTTTTCGGCAGCACGGACCCGATCCTCACCGGCCTGCCGTGGAACCACACGATGATGCACGCCCACGGCTGCGAGGTCACCAAGGCCCCGCCCGGCGGCACGCCCGCGCCCCTCGCCTCCTCCGCCGGCAGCAAGGTGCAGGCCTTCCGCGTCGGGCTCACGACCTACGGCTTCCAGTACCACTTCGAATGGACTAAGCAGCGCTGCCTCGACATCATCGATCACAACGCCAAGTGGGTCGAAGCGATGGACGCGACCGCCGACGAGCTCAAGCAAGCCGTCGACGACCGCTACGCGATGTACCGCCACCTCGGCGATCGGCTGTGCAAAACGATCGCCGACCGCTTGTTCCCATTGGATAAACGCCTGCCGCCAACGCGCGAAGAAGCGGCGAACTTCAGGCGGTAAAAAATCCGGCGAGCACGCCCGTTTTGGTATTGCCTATGCCCTCTCGTTTGAAGCTACGCGTTCCTAAAGACTTCGAACTTTTCAAAGCCGTTTGTTCTTACGGCCATTTTCTGCTCGCGCCCAATCACTGGGATCGTGAGAAGCAGCGGTTTGCCAGGCCGCTGCACGATACCCAAGGCCGCGTCGTTCGCGTCGTGATCACGCAGTCTCGGCGCGGCTTGCCGCTGACGATTCGCTGCGACCGCACGCTGGATCGAGCGGATCAGGCGATCGTCAAGACGCAGATCGTCCGCATGATGCGCACCGACGACGACCTGATCGACTGGTACAAGAAGCATCGCACGGCGAAGCGCCGCGGCTTCGGCCGACTGTTTCGCAGCCCGACGCTCTTCGAGGACATGGTCAAGACGATCACGTCGTGCAACGTCGCCTGGGCCGGGACAATCCTGATGAACACGCTGCTCGTCGAACACGTCGGGCAGGGCGGCTTTCCCACGCCCGAGCAGATCGCGGACTTCGGCGAAGAGCGACTCAAGTCACGCTGCAAGGTCGGCTACCGCGCCGGCCGCATCGCGCAACTCGCGCGACAGGTCGTCGACGGCCAACTCGATCTCGATTGGTTCGAGCACCCCGACCGCACCAGCGACGAGACCCACGCCGCGCTGCTCAAGCTCCACGGCATCGGCCCGTACGCCGCGGCGAACATCAACATGCTGATCGGCTTTTACGATCGGCTGGCGATCGATACCGAGACCTATCGCCACTTCTGCCTGACACAGAAGATCGATCGGCCGGAGAACCCTAAACATCTTCACGATCGAATCGAGTCGTACTACGCGGAGTGGTCGCCTTACGATTTCATCGCGTACTGGTTCGAGCTGTGGCGTGATTATGAGAGCCGCTTCGGGCCTAGCCATCGCTGGGACCGGGACAAGGATGCGAAGCAGTTCACCGCTGCGGCGTTGAACCAATAAAAAAGCCGCGGATACGATCCGCGGTCTTTTAGTTGAATCGATTTATTTGGAATAACGCCGATGCCATCGGCGGCTATGTATCAATCAGGGTTCGCGATGCCGATGACGCCTTGGGCGACGCGGGCGCCGGCGTTGCCGGTGGGTTGTCCGCCGTCGTCTTCTTTGATGTGGACGATGATGGCTCGGCCGAGGATGGCGTTGTGTCCGGTGAGGGTGATGTCTTCGAAGGTTTGGGTGTAGCTGGCGACGCCGTCGGCATCGGTTTCGAGGTTGCCGAAGTCGCCGGCGTGTCCGCCGGTGGTGGCGTGGGTGTGGCCGTCGTGTTCGTGAACGTCGGGCAGGCCGTGCTCGGCGCTGCCGGTGGGGTCGTAGTGTCCTCCGGTTGCGGTGCCGTCGGGCTTGCCGATATCGCCCCATTGGTGGACGTGGAAGCCGTGCTTGCTATTGGGTTTGAGGCCGGTGACGTTTGCTTCGACGAGGACGCCGTTTTTGGTTTGGGTGAAGGTGACAGTGCCGGTGACGCTGGGCAGATCGGCGTTATCGGTCGGGCTGAGGACGCAGACGGCCTTGGAGACGCTGGCGAAAGCGTCGATGGCGTCGTGGTCGTGGCTGTGGCCGGTCGTGTCACCGCCGCCGCAGGCCGCGAGGCAGGTGAGAGTCAGTGTGAAGAGGGAGGTCGTCAGAATGCTTCGCATAGTGGATTCCTAAGTGTTGTCGTGCCGACCCATTGTAAGCCCGCCGGCTCGATGCGACAGCCAAGCGGCGACAGGCGGCGATGAATAGCCGGGTCCGCGGGTATTTGGCGAGACGATCGGCAATAATCCGTCTGGATCAGCGTTAGCCCAGCAGGAACGCGGCATGCCCGAGCAGACAAGCAGTGCGCTGAATCAGACCCTCGCGGCCGCGGCATCGGGCGACGGCGACGCGTGGGCGAGACTCGTGCACGCCTACAGCGGGCGAGTGTACGGCCTGATTTACAAGCAATGTCGCGATCGCGAACTCGCCGAGGAAATCGCTCAGGAAACCTTTGTCAAAGTGGTACAGAAACTCCTCCAACACGACGGCTACCGCGAGCAGGGCAAGTTCGAGCCCTGGCTGTTCCGCATCGCGATGAATAAGCTACGCGACGAGATGCGCCGCCGAGGCAGACAAGCCCGGCCGATGGACATGAGCCCCGCCGCCACCGCCAGCGGTAACGACAACCCGAGCGCTTGGGCCGCCGCCGAGCAGGGCGTCATCGCCGGGGGACCGTGGCAGCCCGACGCCCCCCTCGACCAACTCGACCGCGCCGAACAAGTCGAACAACTCCGCCACGCGATCGCGAAGCTGCCCGATGCGGACCAGCAGATCCTCCAACTTCGTCACACCGCCGGCCTGAGCTTCGCGCAAATCGCCGAGACCCTCGACCAGCCGCTCGGCACCGTCCTCGCCCGGGGCCACCGAGCGCTCGGCAAACTCAAGAAAATCCTAAACCCCGAGACCGAC